>JANQRQ010000030.1 GCA_028284485.1 Planctomycetaceae bacterium
GACGAGCCCTGATTTGGCCACCTTCGTCAACGGCGTTTTGTTTCGTTACCTTGATTACAACGACACCTATCTTTCTTTGGAACCAGCGCATCCCAGCGACAATTTTGCTGCCGTGCTTGCCGCCGCACAATTCGCCGACCGAAGTGGCCGCGATATCATTACGGCAACGGTCATCGCTTACGAGATTCAATGCCGGCTCTGCGACGCCGCCAGCATTCGTGCTCGAGGCTGGGACCACGTGACATACGGTGCGTTCTCAACGGCTGCCGCGGCGGCCAAACTGTTGGACCTTAGCGCGGAGAAGATTCGCGAATCATTAAACCTCGCCGGCGCACCAAATGTCACTTTGCGTCAAACGCGTTCCGGCGAGCTTTCCCATTGGAAGGGGTGTGCGTTTGCCAACGCCTCGCGCAACGGCGTTTTTGCAGCCATGCTGGCGGCAGAAGGATTAACCGGGCCGTCTCCAATCTTCGAAGGTGAAATGGGATTCTTTCACCAGGTGTCCGGCCCATTCGATGTCGAGCACCTCGGCGGAGAACAAGACGATCATGATTTCATGATCAACAGAACCTCGATTAAGTTTTGGCCGGCCGAGTACCATTCTCAGTCGGCGATTCATGCGGCATTGGAATTGCGCAAACAGCTTCCGAATCCGGGCACAATTGCCGAAATCGAGATCGCCTCATTCGATGCCGCTGTCGATATCATCGGGAAGGACCCGGAAAAATGGCGGCCGCGAACGCGCGAAACCGCCGATCACAGCTTGCCATACTGCACGGTTGTGGCTCTGGTCGATGGCGACGTAACGCTGCAATCATTCAGTGACGAGCGACTTCGTGACGAGACGCTGCTCGATTTGGTGCAGAAGACGAAAGTCGTGCGTGACGACGCCCTTTCGGCTTGCTATCCGCAGACGATTCCCAACCGATTGACGGTCACTCTTGAAGACGGCCAGCAATTAACCGCAGAAAATGCGACACCACGCGGTCACGACCAGAACCCGATGTCGGATGATGAAGTTGTCGAAAAGTTTCAACGCATGGCGAGCGACTTGCTTGATGTGTCCGCTCAGCAACAGATTCTCGACTTCTGCTGGAACTTGGAACAGCAGAGTTCAGTCGACGGACTCTTTGAACTGTTTCCGAAAGCCGACTGCTAGCAGGTAGCCTTCATTTGTTAAGGGTCACCGCCAGCCAGCCGTCCTGTAGCGCATGGCGCGACTGGAATTTCCTTGCGGACGGAGTAAGATTGAGAGTTTGCACAACGGCAGCTTCCGCTGAAATTCGAAGTCGCCTCGCTACTGATTCTCGTCCCCGTAGATCAATTGGATAGATCGCTGGCCTCCGGAGCCAGAGGTTGCAGGTTCGAATCCTGCCGGGGATACTCCTTCTGTTTCCCGCATTCGCAGACTACCGCACTGCGCTCGCGCCACGAAGGTGGCCCGTACTCGCTTGCTGGTTCGAATCCTGCCGGGGATACTCCTTCTGTTTCCCGCATTCGCAGACTACCGCACTGCGCCCGCGCCACGAAGGTGGCCCGTGCTCGCTTGCTGGTTCGAATCCTGCCGGGGATACTCTTTCGCTTTCACCGTACTCAGCGGCTACCGCACTGCGCTCGCGCCACAAAGGTGGCCCGTGCTCGCTTGCTGGTTCGAATCCTGCCGGGGATACTCCCTTTCCTAATTGCGAAGAGGGTCATTACCGGCTAAAAGATGTGGCGAGTTGGCCGGCAGTTCGTTTGCCGGTGTTGCTGGCGAATAGCCCAAGGAAACTTCGATGACGCAACCCAAAATTCCAACGATTCGCAAGACCGGTGAAGGACGCACAATTGGCATCGTCGGTGACGTTTACAGGTTTCTGGCGACTGGTAACGAAACCGGTGGCCGTTATGCCATGTTTGAGGCTATTGTGCCTCCCGGTGGCGGTCCTCCGCCTCATATCCACCGACAAGAAGATGAAACATTCTACGTCCTCGAAGGCGAAATTACGTTTCAGGTCGGAGAGGAAACAGTGGTTGCCGGTCCTGGAACCTTTGTGAACATGCCGACTGGCAATCCTCATGCTTTCAAGAACGAATCTGAGCAAACAGCCAAAATGCTCATCAGCTACGCACCCGCTGGTTTGGAAGAGTATTTCTTCGAAGTCGGGCAACCGTTTGACGGTGAGCTACCGCCCAAGCCGACGAAGGAAGAAATCGACAGGCTATTGGCGGCCGCTCCCCGGTATGGCATCGAGTTTGTGTTACCTGATGAATAGTGCGGCGATTGGTATCGGTCGGCTAAATCACGGCCAATACGCTCACGTTCTCGCGGAACGTAATTCACAATCTGCGACGCAAGCCCATTCACAGTCGACCGTGCGAGTTGAATCCCTACCAAGAACAGCTAGAATCAAGCGGCGGAATTCCACTCATCCCGCGTGTGCATTCGCGATTTGTTAAAAATTCCCTTCTGATCGCAGCCATTCAACACGCCACATTTTCCTGAGATGGTATCGGCAGACGAATGGTTGTTTAGCGCGGCGAAGTTCATCTTTCCAATTCGACACGTTCGATTGAAATCGTCACCGAGTTTCAATGATCGGCCTCGGCTTGCAACGAATTATGTCATCTCTCGGTACGCGATGTGAGAAGGTTCATGACGGCACCAAACACCGAAGAGCCGGAACAGACGAACTTAACGGAAACAGGAGGTCGACTTCGGTGGCTCGTCGATCCGCAGCGTCGGGGACTGCTATTACCGATCACCGGGGCGTGGATTCTTGCACTGGACTGGTTGCTTTTCTCGTCCAACGCGGTGTCAGCGGGTCTGGCGACTCCATTCGTTGTCGTCATTGGATTCGCTTTGGGAGCAGTCGGCACGTTCTTCTTCCAAAAGCGATTCGCCGAAGACAGCGCGTTCAAAGCCGCAGCGAAAGCGCTAGCCGCCGGCATCGTCGTTGGAGTGCCGTGGCCTCTGTTCGGGACAGTCGTAGGCGGCTGGATCCTGATTGTCTCCGGCCTTGGACGAGCCAAGAATGAAATTTTGGGGAAATAGGGGCAACGCGAATTCGCATCGATACCATTTCAGCTTGAAATCGTACAATGAGCTAAGTGATGTACATCCTGGATAAAGGAGATTAATTCGATGAAAAGCGTCGAACGCATCTTGTTGGTTGTCGTCGCCATATTGAGTTGTCTGGCGACGACCAGCCGCGCCGATCAAGCCGAGGAAACGAAACTTATTGAACAGGCCATTGCGTCGTACACCGCCGCGTTTAATGCCGGCGACGCCGAAGCATTGGCGGCGCATTGGTCACCGGAGGCTGTGTACGTAAACCCTCTCACCGGCAGCCAAGTCGAAGGGCGTGAGGCCATCACAGAAGAGTTCAAGTTGATTCTGTCACAAATGCAGGACACAAAACTGACAGTTGACCTGGTGTCAGTTCGGTTTATTTCTCCAAGTGTCGCCGTGGAAGACGGTGTCGCCCATATTCATTCCGCTGATGGTCAGCTGCAGACCAGCAACTACACCGCCATTCACGTGAAACGAGACAAGCAGTGGCTCTTGGATCGTGTTACGGAAGAGGCCGCACCGGTCATTCTCTCCCATTACGAGCAGCTCAAAGATTTGGAGTGGTTGATCGGAACTTGGGTCGATGATGACGGGCAATCTCGTATCGAAACGACCTGTCGATGGACTCAAAATAGGAATTTTATCACGCGGTCGTTTTCCGTTTCGAATCAAGGCCGAGTCGAAATGACGGGATTCCAATTGATCGGCTGGGACCCGGCCCAACGGCAGATTCGCTCATGGGTGTTTGATTCGGACGGTGGATTTGCGGAAGGCCGCTGGACCAACAAGGAGAACCAATGGTATGTCACGACCTCGGGAACACTTCCCGATGGTGGGAAAGCATCATCGGTGAACGTCATTTCCATGGTCGATAACGACCAATTCAAATGGCGATCACTGAACCGCACGGTCCGAGGTAAGCTGCTGCCAAATATCGACGAAGTTGTCATCGTACGCAGCCAATCCGCTGAATGAACCGCATCAATCGAAACAGAAATCGTGATGAGGAACGCAATCATGATAAGACTTCTTTATTTGTTAATCGCTGGACTGGCTGTTTGCCTGACTTCGACAAGTGAGCTCGCTGCTCGGGGTGGCCGCGGAGGCGGTGGAGGTTCGCGAGGAGGTGGTGGATCCCGTTCCGCAGCGAGTCGCAGTCCGTCGATGAGCCGCCCAACATCCCGACCGAGCACGGGCAGCCGTCCCAGTACCGGCTCTCGGCCCAGCACCGGACAACGACCCAGCACCGGACAACGACCCAGCACCGGACAACGACCAAGCACTGGACAACGACCAAGCACTGGACAACGACCAAGCACTGGACAACGACCAAGCACCGGACAACGACCAAGCACCGGACAACGACCAAGCACCGGACAACGACCAAGCACTGGACAACGACCGAATACGGGGACTCTCCCGGGGACTGGTAATCGACCGAGCACCGGCAATCGCCCCGGGGCAGGCAACCGGCCAAACACGGGAACACTCCCAGGGACGGGTAATCGACCATCCCAAGGAGATTTGCAGAATTTCCTCGATACTCCGAACGCATCAACCAGGCCTGGAACTGGTCCGGCCGCCGGCAGTGGCGCAGCAAACTTCTTGCAGAACAATGACCAACGACCTGGCGCTGGGCAACGGCCGAACGCAGGCGAGAGGCCAGGACGACGACCGGGGACCGACCCTACGCGTCCCCGTCCCGGTGAGGGATTAGCGGGAAATCGTCCCGAGCGAATCGACAACCGTACTCAACGAACGCAGCAACGGGTGAGTCGCCGTGACGAAGTTCGGAACCAGTTTCATGACCACCACCCGCGTTACGACTTTTGGAAAGACAATCCCAACTGGGCGCGTTTTCGCTGGAATCGTCCATACCGCTGGGCCACATGGGCAGCTGTCACCAGTTGGTTCCCCTGGAGATGGAACCAGCCGACGACTTATGCATATGGTGACAACGTTTATTACGAAGGAGATACGGTCTACTACGGTGACGAGGCGTACGCCACGACTGACGAATACGCCGAACAGTCCCAGGAGATTGTCGCCAGCGCGCCCGAAATCGACGAGTCTGTCGATTGGTTGCCACTCGGTGTGTTTGCCGTCACGCAAGACGGCGAGGAATCTGGCCCGCCTCCGACGTTGTTTCTGCAGTTGGCGGTCAACAAGCAGGGCATTATCGCCGGGACGTTTCAAAATACCGCCACAGATGCCTCTCAGCCGATTGAGGGAATGATCGACCAAGAGAGCCAGCGATCGGCCTGGACGATTGTCGATCAGCAATGGCCGGTCATGGAAACGGGGATCTCCAATCTTACGGAGGATACTGCACCCGCCCTGATCCATTTTGAAGATGGACAGACGCAGCAATGGCTCTTGGTGCGACTTGAAGAACCGGAAGGCGAATCGACTTAGAGTGGTTTACTGTTTTTGTAGGCGTTTCTGGCTCGTGGGAGCCGGCTATCATAGAACAAGATGCGATTGTTGCGGCCACATGTCAGCGTAATACGCTGTTGCGGTTGAGTCTTTTCCATAAGGAGCTCGGCTCAACGTGCAAAGAGATCGGTGCTCGGAGACATCATTAGCCGCATGAATGACAGGGGCCTGCACTACTGATGCAGGCCCCTGATTTTTTGAGATTCGCGATGCGCACCAACGAGGCGAATTGGCTCGCCTTGGCTGCCGTCATCGAGCGCGTCGGATGACCGCCAGCCAGTCTTCGTCTGCCTCCGCCGGTGGTGGGCCGATTTCGACGGATCCTCCCGCGGTTATCTTCGTTGTTTGCGAATCCTGCAAGTCACCGCCGTTGCGTGGATCAAACCACTGCACCCGAAACTGACCGGAAGCTGTGCTCAAATCGAGTTGGCAAGCTCCTCCCTCGGGAAGGTAAACCAGATACACCTCACCCGACTTCGCAAAACAATATCGCGAGTTGTCGTGTTTCGGATTGCCGACGAGCGAATCAGCATTGGTCATTTCCCAAAACGGAATCTTGTTGTCGTGAAAGAACTCGAGTGCAATCCGGCAATAGTCCCAGGATTGATCGCGGCTCCGCCAATCCTCACAGACCAAGTCGTTCTGTGGGAATTTGTATCCGAAATAGTATTCCACTCCGCCGCCGCCACCCATGAGAACGCCCCATAGGGTTTGGTGGCGAATTTCGTGCTGCGTGTAGATCATCTTGCCTTCGTTATCGTGACCGTCGAATCCTTCGTAGCCGAGGTCCGGCGGTTGACCGTGGGCGGCTGATCCCGACTCGTCGAATGCAACCACCCAAGGTTTGCCGGCTTCAGCAGATTCACGAACCCATTTCACGACCTGCACGTGGGTGTCACTAATATTGCTGTTTTGCAGCGAATTGCCGGTAAAGACCGAACTCGGTCCCAACAACGGGCGGTAAACTTTATCCTGCTCATTCGGAAAGGTGTGCACGACAATGGGGTGATCATAGGGATCGGTGTCGCGGATATAACCGGCCATCGCCTGCTGTTGTTCCGTCGATTGCGTATTCTCTTCACCAAGATTCCAATTGAGCGCCAGTTCATGGGCAAACCGAGCGATCAATTCGCGACAGTAGAGTTTGCGCTCGACGCCTAAATCGCCCCCGTCCAGGGCGGGTGTTACCTTGCCGGATTGGTTGCGGGTGCGGTTGTCGTCCATTTCGGTTTCCTGCATTTTGAAGTGCAGGTACATACCGCGATTGGTGGAATGGTCGAAAACGACACCCCATTGATCGAGTTTGGAGCAATCGTAGTGCAGCTTGTCGTCACGCTCGACGAAGGGCCACACGTTGTCTCCATCGCCACCGGCGTTGTATGTCAAAAACGAAAACACATTGCAGCCCTTACCAGAGAGATAATTGACCGCACCGATTAGCCCTTTCCCTTTCGAACCCTTCCAAACGGGGTCGCCCGCATTCCAGTCGCGAATGTGGGGGGACCAGGTCTTCAGGGGCACGCGATCTTTCCGCGCGTCAGTAGCATCGAAGTCGGCATATCCCAAAAGCGTTTCAGGAGCATCGGCACCGGCCTTCAAAAAGTACTCACCATTTCCAGCGAATTGCAGGTAGTGCTTGCCAACATAGGTGAGCCGACCTTTGGCACGCAGATCGCGACCCGACTTGTCTGTAGGAGCAACCTCGAATGATCCGCTTTTGCCATGAAAGCTCGCCAAAGCTTCGCCTGAGACGGAAGAATCGAGCGCTGCGTTCGTCCCCCTGACCATGGAAACTTTATACGACCACGTACCCGGTTTGTCCGGTGATAGATGGGCTCGCCATTTTGTTCCCGATTCGGCGGAACTATTCGCTGCATTTCCATCCGCCGCGAAATAGCCCGGCACTGTGTAGTCAGGTGAGCCGGACTCATGCCGAAACTGAACGGTCATGCGGATGTCGGTGAACGGGTTCGGATTGTTATCACGTTCATGGGCAAATGGTCCATCCAAATCGACCGTGACTTTGTGCCACTGCTTCAATTCGCCGGCAATCGTGACTTCCCCGTTCCCATCGCTTTGGCGATCGGCCTGTTGCGCAAACGCAGATGCAACAGCCGTCGCGGTCGCCGAGGAACCAGAGACGGCGGCAAATGCTTCAGGAGGTCGGCCGCGTAGTACCTGGGCTGCTGGACCGGCAGCTTCGGGCCGTTCCAATTCGCGATTGGTCGTCATCAACCATTTATCGAATTCAAAGCCATCCTCACGCATTGAGAACGAAATTGTGTGCTCGCCTGCCTTTTTGATATCGAGATAGATCTGGTAGGGAACGCCGCAATGCTCTTCCTGAGTTCGTTGCTTGCTATCCCACCGCCACGTCCGCTTACCCTGGCACCATTGCAGGCGTTGACCCGATTCCGGCCATTCACCATTCAATCCAACATGCAAACCGTTGTCTTCCGAACCAGTCGAAAAGGCCCGCACCCAAACGTAATAACGTCCCGGCGTCGAAATATGAACCCGATAATCGAGCACTGCGAGTTGTCCCGGTTCAGGAGAGAAGTTCTCGCCTCGAATGAGTTTGTCATCGTGAGTACGACGTGTGTCCGGCAGGATCTCGAGGTAGGCCCCACCGCTCGCACCGGAAAGATGGGGCTCATCACCATCGGGAGCAATCTGCGGAACCGACGCACTCGATGTGAGATGCCAGGCACGTTTGGCGGTTTGGCTTTGCTTTACGAAATGTTCAGCTTCGACAGCCAACGTCCCGTCGGATTCTGCGAAGACGATATTCTCGTTAACGATTGGCCTGGACGAATCAGCAGCCGTCGCGGCCACTCCAGTTGCCGTGGCTGCAACGGCAAGCGTCATTAGAAAGCAGGTCGTTTTTAGCATGGCTGTTTCCTTCTCAGCAAATGGGTTTGTTCTCTATTCTCGCTTGGATGATGACTCACAACGACGACTAAAGGTTATCAGCAAGGGTAATCAGGGCATCGCCCACATCCGACGTTCCCGCGTCTCCACCTTGGTCGGCAGTGCAACATTTTCTTTCGGTAAGTAACGCGGTCACTGACTGTTCAATCCGCCGCGAGGCATCCAACGCCGCTTGATCCTGATGCCGGTCTCCCAACCAATCGAACATCATGGCCGCTGACAAGATCGTGGCGAGCGGATTCGCAACATTCTTTCCCGCAATTTGTGGAGCCGATCCATGGGACGGCTGAAACAAGGCGTGTTGATCACCGACCTCCGCAGAGGGTGCCAAGCCTAGGCCACCGACAATCCCCGCCCCCAAATCGGATAAGATGTCGCCAAATTGGTTTTCCATCACTAACACATCGAAGTCGGACGGGTTCTGCACCATGTAGAGAGACATCGCATCAACGTAGCACGATTCCGAAGCGACTTCCGGATATTCGACCGCGACATCTTCGAAGACTTTGCGGAAAAACGCAAAACTACGAAAGACGTTCGCCTTGTCGACACACGTCACCTTACGCTGCCCGTCGACGGGCCGACCGTTCCGGCGTTCTGCCAGCTTGAAAGCAAAGTCGACAACTTTTTGCGTTCCCTCTCGCGTGACAACCAGAGTATCGGTGGCTACGGTGTCGCCGACCACCGCACCACCTCCATACGAGGAGAATAATCCCTCCAGGTTTTCGCGGACGATGACGAAATCGATACCACTCTCGGTATTCTTCAGCGGCCCGTCAACTCCCGGATACAGCTTGACGGGGCGGACTGCCGAGTGCAGATCCAACGCACGGCGTAGGCCAACCATCATATCCGGCTGAACCTCGGTGCCATCGGGCTTTCTCACATCGGGCAATCCAATCGCGGCCAATAGCACCGCATCGGCATCCAAACAGTCAGCCAAAACGTCATCGGGCAAAGCGACTCCCTGTTGACGGTACAACGTGGCACCGGCCTCGTGTGAGGTTAATTCCATGTCGAGTCCGGACGTTCCGCTCGCAATGTGTCGCATCACAGCAACCGTGGCATCCATAACTTCCGGCCCGATGCCATCGCCCGGCAGTAATGCAATTCGATACGATCCCATCTTTCACTCCAAGTTTCTTTCCAAATCGAATTACGAAGGAAATCTGCTGCGCAATTCGTCGCACTGCTGGGGTGTCAAGTTCCGTATCTCTTGCCCCTGCAGCAACAAAAACAGTTTGGCTGTTTCTTCCAACTCTTCGATGGCGTAAACAGCGCTATCCAAGTCTTTTCCCGCCAATACCGGACCATGATTGGCCAGCAAGACCGCGCGCGACTGAGTTGCAACCGACTGCACTTCAGCGGCCAGCGACTCGTCACCCGGTGGGTAATAGGGAATTAACGGCAATCTTCCGACACGCATGATGTAATAGGCCGTGATCGGGGGCAGCACATCGCCGGCGTCGATATTCTTCAGACAAGAAACAGCTACGGAATAGGTCGAATGCAAATGCACAACGGCTTGTTCATCTGGCCGTGATTCATAGACAGCTTTGTGCAGGAAGGCTTCTTTCGAGGGCTTGTCGCCGCTGACGTGTTCGCCATCCCAGCGAATCTTAGAAATGCGATCGGGGTCGAGCCGGCCGAAGCACGAATTTGTCGGCGTCACTAACATTCCATCCGCCAAGCGAACGCTAATGTTTCCTGAACTGCCGCAGGTATAACCACGATCAAATAGTGATTTGGCATGCAGTGCCATTTGTTCGCGCAGCTCGCGTTCGCTCATGGCAGCATCTCCAAAGCTTTTTCGAAGAAATCGTCGGTACCAAAATTCCCGGACTTCAACGCCAATGCCATTCGAGGTTCTGCCAGAGTTTCGGTCCAAGGAATGCCGGGGTCGATTTGCGGCCCGATTCTGACCGCGAGAATACCCAAAGCCCGGACGACTGCTCCGGACGTCTCTCCACCGGCAACAATCAGCCGACGAACACCGCACGCAACCAGTCGCTTGGCGATCTCACCCATCGCCCGTTCAACAGATTCGGCGATCGAAGTATTGCCTGCATCGACTTCCGCATGACGTCTTTCTACGGCCTCGGGATCGGAGTAAATCAACACCGGCCCCTGTGATAGTCGTTGCTCGGCCCAGCTTGCTGCATCTTCGGCTGCCGATTCTCTATTTGACAGCCTCGCCGTATCGATCTTGAACGAGGGGAAACGGCTTCGAAAATGATTGATCTGTCGTTGAGTTGTGTCGGAACAACTACCAGACAGAACGGCCGACATTCCTTCAACTTGTGGACTATCGACGGCATTGGCATTGGGGGGGACACTCCCCTGCTTCCGCCAAGCTTTTGCTAACCAATACCCGATGCCCGAGCCTCCGGTCACAAGCGTGTGATTGGCGAGGGCATCTGCCAGTTGCTCCAGTTGTTCGTCGTTGATCGCGTCCGAGATAACCAATGCTACACCGTCGCGGCGCAATGCCTCCAATCGTTCCTGAATGCCCTCAACTCCCCGGTCGATGGCGGAGGCAGGTAGAATACCGACTTTCTGCGTTGATTGATTCTGCAAGACGCGCACCAGGTTGGCGTCGGTCATCGGGTTCAACGGATGCCGTTCCATTCCCGATTCGTTGAGAAGTTTGCCATGCACGAATAGATGTCCGCAATAAACGGTGCGGCCATTTTCGGGAAGTGCCGGGCAGAATAGGGTCTGTTCAACGCAAAGCTCGTTCATTAGCGCTTCGGCGACCGGACCAATGTTGCCCTGTGGTGTGGAATCGAAAGTCGAACAATACTTAAAGAAGAACCGCTGTGCCCCAATGGTTTGCAGTGCATGAAGCGACCGTAAAGCGAGCGCCGTCGCTTCTTCAGCTGGAATGGAACGCGACTTGAGAGCCACGACGACAGCATCGCATTCGTCGGTGAAATCATCGGTCTCCGGCACTCCGAACGACTGAACGGCGCGCAGGCCACCACGCACCAACATATTCGCCATGTCGGTGGCACCCGTCACATCGTCGGCAATGCAGCCAAGAAACGGTGACAAACGCGTTTATCCTCCTAAAGATGATGAAACGGCGGTGGGACTGACAGGCACGTTTTTCTCCGCGGAGAGATATACCGCTTCTTGTACCTTTAAAGTCTTAAGGTACTCCTCTCCGCTCGTTTCAAAGTCCGCGCCGGCTCTTAGTTGATCGACGAAATGGCTCTGCGTGGCAAACACACAGTCGCTGGCAAATCCATGATGATTGCGTGCGTACTGATGCTCTGCTTCGGATTGCCCTAACGGGTGAACGAAGATTCGACCATCGTCATCAAGACGAATGCTCCCGCCGTCGCCTTCGACCAAGAATCGCCCGAATGTGTATCGAGGGTCGGCAGCTGTGCCTTCGTTGTAACGGTTGGCATCCCATACGCCGATGGCACCGCTTGCGAAACGAAAGGTCACCAAGCCGGTATCCTCACCTTGGATCACTGGGTTGAGGCGGCGCAAAACAGCGAAAACTTCTTCGACCTCGCCCGCCAAATATCGAAATGTATCGATAAAATGGACACCAGTTTCATAAATCAGCAGACGAGGCATCTCGCGGAAATAAGGTTGTCGGTCGAGATAGGCGTCTGCCCCCCAACCGTCGCCGGGTCGGGATTGAAAGTAGAGGCTATGCAGCTTTGATCCAATGACGCCGTCGTTCAGCAGTTTCTTGATCTCCCGATACCACGGCTGAAAGCGAAAGTTCTCGTGCACCATAAACGGAACTTTTGCTTGGCGAATCGCCGCCATGATCGAGTTGAGCTGGGCCGCATCGGGCGCTAATGGTTTTTGGCAGATCATCGCTAATCCCAACGGCGCGATTTGCTCAACGAGCGCCATGTGCGTATCAGGACGCGTGATAATGTCGACGAAATCGAGATCCAGATCTCGCAATGCGTCGGAAACGTCGCCGAACACTTGTGGAATGCCGAATTCATCGGCCCGCGCCTGCGCGGCATCCTGATTAGTGTCGCAGACACCGACGATTTGCACCTCGGGAATTCGTTGCCAGGCGTCAAAATGAAACTGGCTGAAGTAACCAGCCCCGATGCACAACCCTTGAAGAGTTTTCATGCCATCCTCGCCTGCATGCATCGAAACTGAGAGATCGAAGTTAAAAAGCCGTGCTCGTGAACAGCTTGCTGCACCTCACGGAACTTGCTCAGTCAATTCAGGTGAATCGAATCAGAAATGTCATCGTACTTTCAGATATCGATGAACTCCATAAGATGGCTCCAAAATATCATTCGTATATCTTGAATGTTTAATATATACTATTCATATATATTGAACATCCAAAGTCGCGGGAGGAATCGAATTTCCCCGAGCCGTTTGCTGCGCGCATCGGTTTGATTCGGTTAACGAACGGTACGAATTATTGTGATTCCATTTGATACCGAACCGAAGTCAGCGCAATGGCGCGGGCCGCAAGTCGACGAAATGTGCGTTGGCTGCCAGATGAGGAGGCGCGCACCATACGCGCAATTGCGTTGCGTTCGAATGCACCCGCTACAGACTCGTGGCCGCGGGAATCGCGTTTCGGACTATGATAGGCGGTCTCCGCGAGCCAGAATCGCCCACGAGAAAAAGTCAACCGCTCTAAAGTTAAAGTTCAACAGCAACCGCGGTGGCCTCGTTCGGGCTCACCGGTGATTTCTCTACAACTATGGCGCGCGGCCTGCCGGGTACTTCGCGACTTGCAGCTTGCGGAACGACAGATTCGTCGTTGGATCGTGACCTTGCAGGCTAATGTGTCCAGCTTCGGTCTTCCGGCCGAGCCGCGGGTTCTCGTTCGGTTCTCTCTCATCGACCCAGTCAACAACTTGCAGCCCATTGACCCAAGTACTGAAACGGGGGCCGTAAGCTACTAACGTCGCAGAGAGCCATTCTTGGTCATCGGCGACAACCCAGCGTGCGGGCGCGCGGCGGAAGATTGCCCCCGTCCCTTGGTCGATCGGCTGGCTACGGTCGTCGTTGTTGTAACCGTTGTGAATTTGCATTTCGTAGCCGCCCGATGGCGTTTCTTCGGTGCCGAGTAGCGCTCGAAAGAAGACCCCACTATTCAGGTGCGTATCGCGCGTCATCGCTTGTATTTGAAGAACAAAATCGTCATACGCTGAGGTAGTCTCAAGAAATCCCGGTCCGTCGGTAACGTGAATTTCGCCATCTTGAACTTCGAACTGACTTTTGGAACCGGGAACGATTTTCCATCCGCCCAAATCTTGACCGTTAAATAGCTGAACTGTACTGAGCGGCTTGAGGAATACATTACGAAACTGGATCTTCCCTGCATTCTTTTGCAGTCCGATATATCCATTGGCGAGCGGTGCGTCCGATTCGTCGACGTACTCCAAAATCGTGTTTCCATCGAGACGCACGGTCAATTGATTTCCCATTGCGCGCACATGGAACGAATGCCATTCGCCATCGGTCGTTACTGCCGCTGCAGGTTTCTGGCGCGCCACCAGGCTACCGGTCGGAAATGACTCGTGGGAGTCGCAAATATTCAACTCGTAGCAATCAACAGCGGGAGATTCGGGAAGAAACGCCGACCTCAGGAAGACTCCACTGTTGCCTCCTTCTTCCAAATGAAAGTCGCAGCGAAACTCGTAATCGGCAAAAGGAACCGTCGTGACCAAAAGCCCCGGTTCACCTTGATCCGCCTGAATGATTCCGTTTTCAACGCTCCAATTGACTTCGTTATTTGCCTTCCAACCAAACATCGAAACACCGTCGAACAGTTGGATCCATCCGTCTTCGATTTCCTCGGCAGTTAAAACGAGCTCCGGCATTGGAATCGATTCAACGGCATCCCGAGCCGTATCGTTAGGCGATTGGCTCTCGGTGGCAGACGATGCCGTGTTTGTTTGTGCCGGCCCCGACGATTCCGGCGTCGGCTCAGGCTTTTCTCCACAGCCCAGTGCTGTCAGCAGGGTGATGGCCGTGATTGCGGTGAAATTTTTCACTGTTGCAAACTCCTGAAAGCTTTGACGACCGATGCGAATGACATTCGGGTATCGAATCGTTTCGAACGATCCGTTGACACCACTGATGGCACATCATGATAGCGTGAAATAACGAGCGAGAGAATTCACTTATCGGCCAATCGACCATCGGAGAAACGCTTCGAGAAATTGATCGATGTCGCCATCGAGCACAACCGTCGGATTCCCCGTCTTTAGCGACGAGCGAGTGTCTTTGACATATTGCTCGGGATGCAAGACGTAGTGGCGAATCGTCTCGCCACCGAATCCGATCTTCGACTTTTGGCCCCGTTTCGCGGCCAATTCGGCATCGCGTTTTTCCTGCTCGATCTGATACAGCTTCGCCGTCAACATTTTCCGGGCCGAAGCCCGGTTCTTATGCTGGCTTCGTTCATTTTGGCACTGGACAACCACACCGGTCGGTAGGTGGGTGAGCCGGATTGCGGAATCGGTCTTGTTCACATGTTGACCACCGGCCCCACTGGCACGATAGGTATCCTCGCGCACGTCCCTTTCGAAATCGATATCAATCTCGAAGTTGTCATCGAGTTCGGGAACGACATCAACGGCCGCAAAAGATGTTTGCCGTCGCCCCGCCGAGTCAAACGGGCTGATTCGAATCAGGCGGTGGTTTCCGATCTCGCTGCGCAAGTATCCGTAAATGTAATCACCTCGAATGGCAATTGTTGCATTACGAATGCCTGCCTCTTCGGCGTCGGACCGATCCAAAAGTTCGGTTTTGTAGCCTTTTTGCTCCGCCCAGCGGATGTACATTCGAAGCAGCATTTCGGCCCAGTCCGATGCGTCCGTCCCACCTTCTCCAGCCTGCACGCTGATATAGGCACCGCACGCGTCTTCCGGATTGGCCATCATCGCCTTGAGTTCAACTTCGGCAAGTTGTTTCTCGAGCGATTCCGCGGTCGATGCCAATTCGCGTTCGGATTCGCCCGAGTCATCCTCTTCGGCGAACTCGATGAGAACTTCTAAATCGTCGGCTTGAGATAGCAATTCGGACAACGGCTTGGTCGTCAAATTCAGCCGACGAAGTTCCGTCACCATTTCCTGAGCACGATCCTGGTTGTCCCAGAACCCGGCACCGGCCATAGCCGTATTGATTTCCTGAATTCGATTCTGCTTGCCGGCCAAGTCAAAGAGAGTCTCGCAGATGAACAATGCGATTCATCAAATCGTGACACGTGTCTCGCATTTCCTTTTCCATTTGTCTCCACCTTGATGCAAATGCTGCAAGAATTCTGCCAATGAAAAACCGCGAGTGCCCCGTTGACAATGTGCCGGTCGATCCTCGCTGCTTTCCGCAGTCAGCTTAGCGGGCGACTTGTCAGACCGACAGCCCGATCCCGGAATAATGGAATCCCAGCTTTTTCATGGTTTCCGGCTCAAACAGATTTCGGCCATCGAAAATGACGGGCTGTTTCATCTTGTGCATTATGTAATCGAAATCGGGATTTCGAAATTGATTCCATTCCGTTGCAATGGCCAAGGCATCTGCGCCTTCGAGCGCATCGTAATGATGGTCGCAGTACGTGATGCTATCACCCAATTCCTGTCGCACGTTTTCAATCGCGACAGGATCGTGTGCACGGACATTTGCACCGGCTTCCAGCAACTGTCGAATGAGTACAAGCGCGGGCGCTTCGCGAATATCGTCCGTGCGGGGTTTGAACGACAATCCCCAAATAGCGATCGTCAGCCCGGACACGTCTCCTTGAAAATGGCGGTTCATTTTTTCAAACAGCACGGTTTTTTGGGCTTCGTTAACGTCGTCGACCGATTGCAGCAGTTGAGTCTGCATCCCTTTATCATCGGCTACCGAGATAAGGGCACGAACGTCTTTGGGAAAACAGGATCCGCCATAACCCACGCCGGGAAACAGAAACGAGAAACCAATGCGCTCGTCATGACCAATTCCACGCCTGACATCATTGACGTCGGCGTTGACCAAGTCGCACAGATTCGCCATCTCGTTGATGAAACTGATTTTTGTCGCCAGCATGCAATTGGCGACATATTTGGTCATTTCGGCACTTTCCAGGCCCATCGACAAGAAGGGCCGTTCGGTACGTAAGAACGGTCGGTACAGTTGCTCGATGGTGTCGGCAACATCGGGTGAGTTGACTCCGACAACGACGCGATCCGGTTTGGTAAAGTCCTCGATCGCCGCGCCTTCTTTAAGGAACTCGGGATTCGAAGCAACACGCACATCGCGGCCTGTTAGCTCTTTTAGCTTCTCCCAGACCCGTCGATTCGTTCCGACGGGAACGGTACTTTTGGTGACCACGATCGTTTGCTCCGTCAAGTGCTTCGACAGCGTCTCAACGACCGCCCACAGCCCGCCGAGGTTTGCGGAGCCATCGTCACGTTGCGGTGTTCCGACTGCTATAAACACACAATCAACACCAGGAACGGAGGTCGAGTAGTCGGTCGTGAACGTCAATCGACCGGCTTTCGAATTTCGCTCGATCATCTCCTTCAAACCCGGTTCGTAAATCGGAACATCGCCGCCCTGAAGTCGTTGAATCTTTCCTTCGTCGATATCAACACAGACGACGTTGTTTCCGCTTTCGGCAAAGCACGTGCCTGTCACGAGTCCGACATATCCGGTCCCGATCATCGCGATCTTCACGACCAAATCTCCTCAAATATTTTGGTAGCTACAAACGGTATGACTAGTAGAGTCAGCACCCTGAATGCGAATGGAATAACCCAACGGAATGGCCGTGTGAGGGTGCGCCGCAAGATGCCATGTGAACAAGAATTCCAACTTCAGAATCAATTCTTGCCGCATGCACGACCCCACGGAACGGACATTTTGAGGTCAATTCTCCGATTCTTCGAATATCTCGCCGGGAATCCTTGCAACCGAAACTAAAAGGTCGTCCTCATCGAGCGTGATCACTCGGACACCCTGGGTATTGCGGCCAATTTGGCTGATATCGCCGGCACGGAGCCGTTGAATCTTCCCGCCGGCGGTCACCATGAGCACGTCGTCGGAGTCGGAGACAGCAACAGCATCGACAACTCGTCCGTTGCGCTTCGTCGTGCGAATGTCACGAACTCCCTTGCCGCCGCGGCGCTGCCGGCGGTATTGGCCGCCGCTGCGGACAACGGCTTCGCCGTCCTGCTCATCAGTCTCGGTGGCTTCGAGTTGTTCCGGTTCGACGTCGTCGATTTCGGGCTCTTCGGAATCCAATCCTTCCGTTTCGCCGGGTCCAAAGGCAGTCCGTTTGCCGTAGCCGTGCTCACAGACAGTCAATAACATCATTGACGGATCGGCGACGACCATACCGATAGCCGTATCAGAACCTGAAAGTGCAATGCCTCGAACGCCACGCGTATTGCGCCCCATGCTACGAGCGTCGGTGTGAGAAAACCGAATCGCCATGCCATTCGACGTTGCGATGAGGACGTCATCGTCACCGCTGACTCTTCGAACATCGATCAACTCGTCCCCTTCGTCGAGTTTGATGGCGATAATTCCCCCTTGTTTGGGTCGACTATAGGCGGACAGTGCTGTCTTTTTGACCATTCCACGACGTGTGGCTTTGATCAAATATTCCTCGTCGTTGAACTCTCGAACCGGTAAACAATTGGAAACGGTCTCGCCTTCGTCGAGCGAAAGGAGGTTGACCAAAGCACGTCCCCGTGCGGTTCGTCCCTGTAAAGGCAAGTCATACACTTTCCGCCAGTAGACTTTACCGCGATCGGTGAAGAATAGAAGGTAGTCGTGAGTGCTGGAAACGAATAGGTGGGCAATCGGATCTTCATCATCAGTTTTAGCACCGGTAATCCCCTTGCCGCCGCGATTTTGCGCCTTATAAGTACTTAACTGCGTCCGCTTGACATAGCCGCGTTGCGACAATGTCACAACCATCGGCTCTTCAGAAATTAAGTCGTCGCGGTTGACCGCCGTAAATTCTTCGTCAGAAATATCGGTTCGCCGAGTTGTCCCATACTTGGATTTCAGTTCCAGCATATCTTCTCGAACGGCGGCTCGAATGTGGCCTTCGTCGGAAAGCAAATGCAAGTAGCCGGCGATATCTTCCAACAGTTTCAAGAATTCCTTGCCGAGTTTCTCCCGCTCGAGATTGGCCAGCGAGCCTAATTGCATCGACACAATGGCTTCAGTCTGATTGGCCGACAGTGAATACGTCGGATGCGTCCCGTGCTCCTCTTGAAAGACACGAAAGCCTTCATCCCCCAGCGCGCGTCCAATCAACTCGGCGGCCACCTCGATGGCTTGGAGCCGATCTTTGGCCTCGGCACGACTTGCTGAGTTGCGAATTGTCTGTATGACTTCATCGATGTCGATTTGCGCGATCATCAACCCTTCAACGGTGTGCTTTCTTTTTCGCGCTTCAGAAAGCAGGAACTCCGTCCGCCGACGAATGACATCGACACGGTGTCGCAAGAACTCAGCCAGAAGATCCTTTATCGTCAGCACTTTGGGGCGATTCCCAACCAGCGCCAACAGAATCATGCTCACCGTCGACTGTAACGGAGAGTACTGAAACAACTGATTCAATACGACGTCTTTGTCGGCATCCCGCTTCAAAATGATGTGCAACCGGACTTGCCAAGCCGGGATATTTCTGTCTGTCAGATCGACAATTCGCGAGATCCCTTTGATGCGGTCGTCGCGCACGAGTAGTTCCAGCTTCTCGCGAATGCGGTCTCTCGTCTCTAAGTAGGGAATCTCGGTAACGACAATCACGTCGCTACCCTTCTCGGTCTCGAAATGAGTTCGGGCGCGCAACGCCAACGTCGAGCGACCCGTCATGTAACCCAATCGAACACCGTTTCGCCCACAAATGATTCCTCCTGTAGGAAAATCCGGTGCGGGGAGGACATCCAAGACTTCGTCGATGGTCGCCTCAGGATTGTCGATAAGTAATACGACAGCGTCGCAAACTTCTGCAAGATTATGTGGCGGAATACTTGTCGCCATCCCAACGGCGATTCCGCTCGAGCCATTGACGAGCAGGTTGGGGAATTTCGACGGTAGAACGACCGGCTCGTTATTGCGTTGATCGTAAGTCGGAACGAAATCGACGGTTTCCCGATCGAGATCGTCAAGCATTTCTGCGGCGACTGACGACAATCGCGCCTCCGTATATCGCATGGCCGCCGGAGGCAATCCAGCCAACGATCCGAAGTTGCCCTGCTTATCGATCAGCATGTCGCGCATGACCCAGCTTTGGCCCAATCGAACCAACGCTGGATAAACAGAGCTTTCACCATGCGGATGATAGTTACCGCTCGTATCACCGCAGATCTTTGCGCATTTCACGCGAGATGAATTCGGCCCCAGGTTCAAGTCGTTCATGGCGACGAGAATTCGACGCTGAGAGGGCTTTAAGCCGTCTCTCACGTCGGGTAGCGCGCGACTGATAATGACGCTCATCGCATACGTCAGATAGCTCGTGCGCATTTCATCCTGAATATCCAGCGGTTGGATATTGTCAGGAAGCGCATCGGAATTTCCGTTGCCGTCGGACAAAGTCCAGTCTCCAATTTTCACAATGCCCGGTAAGGGCGTGGATCAAATTCGGCATGCTGATCGGGTGCGAGTCATTCACCACCCGATTCATCAGTCCTCAAATCCCGTCCACGTACCGCGTATCGGATCCACATCTTGTAACTGTGTTCAATATCGCCAGAACGTAAGACTCGCAGCGTTCGGGCGACTTCAATTCCAACTACCTGTCGTTTTGATTTAAGCGTTCAACCCCAATCGAATTCGCGCTAAGAGCCCGTTGGCGTACGTCAAAGATCGTCATGGCGACAACCGTCGAGCAAGTCCGCCGCGTCGACCTTCTTCCCGAAGGCCCTCGAAACAAATGCCTTCGGTAGAGTCGCCCGATGCTTGCAGAATGGAGCACTCCAAACCACTTGTGGAGCAAAACACGAGGGCGCGAACTGTGGTCGAAACTCGGTCACTCCGTTTCCCATAAACCTGTGCATAAGGCCCATCCGTGGGAGCCTGAATTCTGCAGCCACAACACAATGTCGACAATAGACTTGTGACCAACGAGCCGCAGGTGTTTCTCAAAAATTCTCGATCATTTCTGAACCCGCAATTTTATCCGAATTTCGCTGGATTGACAACGGACCGGGGCAGCTTCTTGAGCCCTGATTTTGGGCGAAATCGACGCGAGCTTGGCCACAGTTCGAAGCTCCCGGGTCGGCCCCTCCCGACACTGGAAATACGTGAGCAAAAACTGCGAGAATGGAAGGGCTGACGGTTTTCGAGTCATGGGAATTCCAATGCAGGAAAGCGCCGTTCGTTTCTGCCAGCGACGGGTGACAAGGCCGCCCGCCACCAGAAGGAGAGCGAGTTGACAGACGGACGCACGTCACGCCAAGAAAACCAGGCCGACTTGCTGGGTCACGACCCAGATCGGGACGACACTCTTCTGCAAAGCGCCTCCAGCGTCGACCGGGCACGAGATCTGAGCCGTCAGAAGACGGACCCGCCAATCCAAATCCCCGGCTACCAAATCCAACATTGCCTAGGTGAAGGTGCGTACGGCGAGGTTTGGAAGGCCCGGGAACAAAATACCGGGAAGCAAGTGGCGGTCAAATTTTACACACACCGCCGCGGTCTGGACTGGTCGCTGCTGAATCGCGAGGTCGAAAAACTCGCCGTTTTGTATACGTCGCGAAACATCGTCGGCTTACTCGACGTCGGATGGGACAGCGATCCCCCCTACTACATCATGGAGTTCCTTCCGAATGGGTCTCTCAGTTCGTTTGTCGCCAATGAACCCCTTCCGGTCTATGACGCCGTGCGCATTGCCAAATCGGTACTACAAGCGCTGGTTCACGCGCATGGCAGCGGAATCCTCCATTGTGATTTGAAACCAGCGAACGTCCTTCTTGACGCCGACCTCGAGCCGCGACTTTGCGATTTCGGACAGTCGCGTCTGTCGGATGAACAAGATCCGGCGCTAGGTACGTTTTATTACATGGCCCCGGAGCAGGCGGATTTGAAAGCCGTGCCTGACGCCCGCTGGGACGTCTACTCTCTGGGCGCTCTGCTCTATTTCATGTTGTGTGGCAAACCGCCGTACCGAAACGCGGAAAACGAACGGAGGATTCGCTCGGCGGAGACTTTAGAAGAACGGTTGGCGATATATCAAAAAATCGTCCGGGAGAGTGCTCGGCCGAATCGGCACCGCAAAACTCGCGGTGTCGACAAGACCCTGGCAGATATCGTCGATCGTTGTTTGCACGTCGACCCCCGCAAACGATTCCCGAACGCACAAGCTGTTGTTGACATGCTTGAGGCACGCGAACGGCAACGATCGCGTCGGCCATTGATGGCAGCCACGTTCGCCGGATTAGTCTTGTTGTTTGCAGCGATGGTCGGATTTTCACAAGAAATGCTCGACCGAGCAGTGGTGCAGGCGCGAACGGATCTGACGGGAAGAGTTCTGCAGGGTGACGTTGTCACGGTGCAACTTCTCGCGAGGAGCGTCCAGCGCGAGCTACAGGATCGGCAAACCGAGTTGGTCAAAATCGCGAGTGACGAACGATTGCGGGAATTCATCACAAACGGTGACATCGACCTGCCGCGAGATAACCCGAAGCGATCGGAATTCATGAGGTATCTCGATGAAATCAAGACCGCTGTGGATGTACAGCGGATCGCGGAGGGCCGGGTCCCTGATACAAGTTTGTTCATTAACAACGAATTTGGGATTCAACGGTGGAGACACCCTTTAAATCTGGACACCGTGGATGAATCGTGGGCCCATCGTGACTACTTCCATGGACGGGGAATCGAATATCCGAAAGATGAGGTGCCTAACGATATCCGGCCTATTACGAAACCGCATGTCAGCCTCGCGTTTCGCAGCGGCGCCACCCTGCAATACATGGTGGCCATCGCGGTGCCCATCTGGAACGCCGAAGAAGACCATGTCATCGGAATTCTCGCCCGCACGGTACACTTAACCGACTTGTTAGCGGAATATACGGGCATTATCCGCGGACAGGAGAATCCGGATACGAGCCGCATCATCGCCTTGGCCGATCATCGCGACGGCCGCATTCTGGCGCGAATGGCAACCGAAAACGGTGAAAGCCAGGACGGATTGCCACACGGAGAGGAATTCATCTTGGGTTCGGAACAAATCATAAATCTTGCCAGATTGCATTCGCTGGTGGCACAGCAGGAATCTGTTTCCGGGGTGGACCGAACTGACGATTACAAGGATCCGGTCGAATCCAAACAGGAGGGATCAACAGACTTGTGGCTCGCTACGTTTTGGCCGGTCGGAGAAACCGGGTGGACGGCAATCGTCCAAGAAAGAAAAAATGAAACGCTACGACCCGTGGACCAAATGCAAAGCGACCTCGGCCGATTTGCGATCACAGCCATCGGCGTGAGTTGCGTCTTAATCGGAGCTTTGTGGTTTGTTGTCTGGCGGTCTCTGGATGACCGCGGTTGGCGTGATGCATTAAAAGGCAGCAGCCCCCGTCCCGGTGGCGTACGCAACGGTTCGGATGAACGGTAAGCAGGACTAACAAACCGTGTATGAATTGTTGGCCACAGGCTCGAACACCGTTGAACGATGGCGAAAATCTCTTGTCATCGGTAAGAACTATACGCTTGGACGCGGCCGGGACTTGGAACTCCGCGTGGCCTGGGATCCGCACATTTCCCGTGAGCATGCCCAATTGGAAACGCACGCCGATCACGTCAAATTGCAACGTTTGCCGTCGTCATCCAACGAAATCTTTATTGATGGCCGGGACATTACAACGGCTCGCGTTCGCCCCGGTGACGTCTTCGTGATCGGTTCAACGACCTTCCGACTCATGGCCCGAGAGGCGGACTCGGTTTCGCCGGTGAGTCGCCCGGTCACCGAAGTCAGCTTCGATCGAAACGAACTGCAGAAGGTACGTTTCCGGGACGCCGATAAGCGAATCGAAGTCTTGGCCCATTTGCCCAAAGTGATCCGCGAATCTCGGACCGACTCCGACTTGCACCACCGACTGATCAATTTGATTCTCGCCGGTATCGAGCAAGCCGAAGCAGCGGCCATCGTAGCGTTGGATGACGCTGCAAACGTGCAGATCATCCACTGGGATCGACGGGTGGAAACGTCTGGTCGATTTCAGCCAAGCAGTCGACTGGTCCGCGACGCCATGGATTCGCGGCAAAAAAGTGTCCTGCACGTTTGGGAATCGGCTGACCCTGACGATTCAGACTACACAGTGATGCCCGAGTTCGACTGGGCATTTTGCACTCCCGTTCCTGAGCCATCGGGAGAATCCTGGGGAATCTATGTCGCCGGTAAATCGGTGAATCTCCCCGAAAACTCGAAACGCCGCTCATCGCCTGAGCTTCAACTCCAGTCGGACGTTCGGTTCGCAGAGCTGGTGACCGAAATGATTAGTTCGGTCCAAAGGAAATCTCAATTGGAACGCCAGCAAGCCGAGTGGCGGCAGTTTTTCGCACCACCCGTGCTCGCGGCGCTGGGCGATGACCCAGACACCAATCTGTTGGATCCCCGTGAAACCGACGTGACAGTCATGTTTTGCGATTTGCGGGGATTCAGCCAGCAGGCGGAGTCGGCCAATGACGATCTGCTTGGTCTATTGGAGCGAGTCAGCAATGCATTGGGAATTATGACGAGCCACATTTTGGGATTCGGTGGAGTCACCGGAGACTTCCAAGGGGACGCGGCATTGGGCTTTTGGGGCTGGCCGTTTGCAACTCAGGATGCAGCACTGGATGCCTGTCGGGCAGCTCTCGCCATACGGATGGAATTTGCCGGTATCTTTGGGAGAACGGGGCATCCGTTGGCCAACTTTCGAGTCGGGATTGGTTTGGCCCACGGCCGTGCAGTCGCAGGCAAGATTGGCACATCCGAGCAAGTCAAGGTGACCGTTTTCGGTCCGGTCGTGAATTTGGCAAGCCGACTGGAAAGCATGACCAAGCAGCTTCGCGTCCCGATCCTCTTGGATGATTCCGTCGCGAATATTGTTAATGCCAAAATGAGCCAGCATGAAGGGCGTATTCGAAAACTTGCAAAGGTACTGCCGTATGGAATGGAAACACCAGTCATGCTGAGCGAGTTGCTGCCACCCGAATCTGATTGGCCGCAGTTCAGCACGGAACATATTGCCCAATACGAATCTGGTGTCGAATGTTTCATCGCGGGGGATTGGGCGAAGGCATACCACTTCTTGCATGGCATGCCTGAGTCGGACCGGGCGCAAGACTTTTTGATTCCCATGATTGCACAACACAATCGTGTCGCCCCGACAGATTGGGACGGAATCGTTCGACTGCCGACCAAATAATCATTTCAGTCAACCGATTCGGCAACATCCCTTCGACTGCTAGTATTCCTCCTTGGCTGGTTTCCCATCATTCGGCCTGAAATAACGATGAAGTCGAATTTTCGGAATGCGACAAGTAGCGGAAATGAAACATCGCCGCTCCCGCTATGAATTACAGCAGGCGCATCGACTTCGACCTATGATTTGTGTGCTGAGTGTTTCTCCCTAAAGCCGTTTGATTTCTTGTGGCGTTTCCGGCTCGCGGGAGTCAGCTTTCATAGAACCAAACGCGATCGTCGCGGCCACATGTCAGCGTCATACGCTGTAGGGGCGCGACCGAAGCTATCGTTGAAATCTCGAATTCCATTGATCGCCTTGAGGCCCATACCCAATGAACCGGAATTGCGCAACAGGTATTGCTGACACGATTACCTCAGAGCAGACCCTCAACGAGCTTTCGTCTGACAATTTGGAATTGTCGCAGCGTGGCCGCGAAGTACTGAATGAACTCAACTTGTTACTTGATACGTTCACGAAATATTGCAATCCCAGCGATCAGTTTTCAGCAACTGGCATGTAACGATTGCGATGGATGTTTGAGACTTCCATTGTGGCCAGCGAATTGAAATCTGTTTGATACCCCCGAATCATCGCGGCAGCTTAAGACAGCCCTCAAAGAAAAATGAACGACCGAACTCGAATTCTTGTGATCGATGACGATCCGTTGTTTCGCAACCTGATCGTCTCGGTGCTGCGCAAAGAATACCTGGTTTCTGTCGCTTCTGAAGGAGCAGAAGGATTCTACAAGGCATTAGAATCTCCCCCCGACGTTGCGATTGTCGATATTCAAATGCCAGGATGGGACGGCCTTAAAACGCTGAAGGCTTTTCGCAGTCATCGCACATTGCAGCATGTGAAGATTCTCATTCTCACATCGGACGCAAGTCGGGAGACCGTCCTCGCTGCCGTGCAAGGGGGAGCGAACGACTACGTTATCAAGACGAATTTTTCACGAGACGAGTTATTCGCAAAACTCGAAACGCTTTGCGCGCAAATCGCCCAATCCGGCAGACCCCGACCTGTGGGAATCAAGCAGGCGGCCCGGCCAACCGTACCGCGGACAACGCAACAGGCGCCCGCGTCTCAGGCTCAACCGATTCGCGACAAAGTCGAACGGCCAAAGCCAGCGTCGGAATCGCCGGAACCATCGACGGTCGATGACGAATCGCTGTTGCAAGAATTGCTGGACGCTTGGGAATAGCTGTTTTCGGGATTCAAAAAAATCTTGAAAATGCCCCTTTCCACATTCGACGATTTGTGCTTACAATCGAATTCAGACTTTACAAATTTCATTTCTGCCGCCCGTCTGATTCTGGGAAGGATTCGATTGTCATGTTGCACTTTTCGTGCGATCTCTGTGGACGACAACTGGGCGACCGGCGTTTTGTCGTAAAACTCGAAGTGTATCCGGCCTTTGACCCCGAAGAATTCGATGAGGAAGACCTGCAAGCCGATCATTTGCAGGAAATCTCTGAGTTAATCGAGGAAATGGAACTGACCGGCGATCAAGAAATCGAAGACTGTGAAACAAAGCAGCTAAAGTTCGATCTGTGCAGCGAATGTCGCAGACGATATCTCAAAGATCCGCTGGGTCGTGAAGCGATGGCCCGCCTCAATTTCAGCGAGAATTGAGCCCTGCTTTCGGGAATCACCGGCCGTGGATCGGCCGGTTGTGATTATTCTCGGATCTTAAAGACGAGCAGCGTCCGGTCGTCGGGAGTTCGGCCGCCGTCGATGTGTCGTTCGAATGTTCGCCATACCGATTGCAGGATTTCTTCGGCTGACTCATTGATCCGATTTCGCGCTGCCGCGATGACACCGTCGTACGAGAACATCTCTTTCGAGCGTCCCGTGGCCTCCACAATTCCGTCGGTGAAGAGAATGATGACGTCCCCGGCTGACAAGTGCACGACCGAGTGGTCGTGAAGAACGTCTTCCGAAACCCCCAACAACATCCCATGGGATGAAAGCCGGCTGCATTGGTCGCGGCGGATAAGAATCGGAGGAGGGTGGCCCGCATTGGTGTATGTGAACGTACGACATTCCGAATCGAAAACGCCGTAAAGCAACGTCATGAATTGATGCGACGGAGTGACTTCGCAAAGTGTCTGATTGATCCGCCGTACAATTTGGGTCGTTGCAACATGAGTATCACCGGTGCCAGTCGCAATCGCACGCAATGCACCCCGCGCGGCGGTCATAACCATCGCTGCCGGGATTCCATCTCCCGATGCGTCGCCGACGGCAATGGCGGTATGCGTTTCGTCGAACTCGATCAAATCGCATAAGTCGCCACCGATTTCCCAACGGCTTTCACAGCGCGCAGCGATTTCAAATCGTTCATTCGACATCTTGATCGATTGGACTTCTCCCGTTTTGCGGCCCGATACAACTGCCAGCTCTCGTTGAATTCGTTGCTTCGCCTCGCTCTCTTGCAACAGCACAACGCGCTCCAGCACTGCGGCTATTTGCGCTGCTAACGATTCGAGCACCAGAAGAGATCGGGAAAGCCGGTCATGACGACGCCGGTCGAAAACCCACAGTGTGCCGAGAGGATCTTCACCCGAACGAATGGGAATGCAAACGGCTGTCGTCATTCCGTTCGGTATCCAATCGCGGTACTCCGCATTCTCATCCTGATGGAGAACTAATGGTCCTTGAGATAGGGCAAGCATGTCGGCCGGCGAAGTCGACAACGCCCGATTCGGATGCGGGATGTGTTCACTGTCGATCATGTGAGAGGCGCGTAGCCGCAAGCAGGCTTCCTTAGCGTCTAAAAGGAAGAATGCCGATGAATGAAAGTCTGCCAGTTCGACAGCTGCATTCAATAACCGTTGGAGGGCCCCGAGGACATTATCTTCGCTATGAACAGACCGTCCGATATCGGCTAACATCGAAACATCTTGTGTTCGCGTGGCCAAATCGCTCGATAGCGACGAAAAACTTCGTGCGAATCCAGCAATTGTTTCTGCGAACTCAATCACCGGCAAGTAGTCTGCGACAGGTCCCTCCTGCGGGGGATGAAAAACCTGAAGAGAACCAATCGAATGCTCGCCGTTTCCAATCACTGCATGCCAACAACAATCGTTGCCGCTGCTGAAACTGAGGTCGCAAGAATCCTGCACAGCATCATCGCGAACCAGCCGCATCGGCCAGCCCGTCGCTGCGGAAAACCTCCGGCATAACTGGTCAATCCAATCAAGCGCGGATTCAGAAAACGGATCGACTTTGGCGGTCATGAGGCGTCTTGCAACAAGGGAGGCCGACCCTATAGCGATTTACTTTTTCTCGTGGGCGTTTCTGGCTCTTGGGAACCGGCAATCAGAGAACGAAACACGATTTTCGCGGCCACAAGTCAGCTTAACACGCTGCAGGGATTCGGCGGAGTGTCTTCTACAGGACTTCATCGACGCGAGAACTGTCGGAGAATGAAGTCCTTGTGGGATATGCCGATTCGGGGAATTCGGCCAAAAAAACAGGCGTTTCGTTGCTGGTAATAACGCGATTCGATGAGGACGTGGTTGCGTGAGCCGTTTGTCCGAGGACGCTTGTCAGGGAATCGACGTTCGAATCAGGAGTCATTCACAGCACGGGGTTCGAACTGCTGATGTTGCAGGTCATTCTAGGGGGCCGTCGGTAACGCCTGCGAGAAATCAACCTGCACCGGAACTGGATTGCTCCAGTCGGGCCACAACCGCACAACCGCAGGAATCGCTCCAGACATTCACCGCCGTGCGCAGCATGTCGAGTACACGGTCGACCGCGATAATTATTCCCTGGGCCTCGAGCGGTAGACCGACAGCCTGCAGAACAATGGCCATCATGACCAGTCCTGCGTGCGGGATTCCGGCAGCTCCGACGCTGGCAAGAAGTGCTGTGACAGCCACGATAATTTGTGTTTGCAGTGTCATGTCAAAGCCGGGAGTCGCCTGCGCGATAAACAAAACAGCAACAGCTTCGTACAGGGCGGTACCGTCCATATTGATCGTTGCCCCCAAGGGAAGCACAAACGAACTGACGTCGTTGGGAACGCCGGCTCGCTTTTCGACCGATGTCATTGTCAACGGCAACGTGCCGTTTGACGAAGCCGTCGAAAATGCCGTCATTAACGCCGGACTCATCGCTTGTGCGTATTTCCAAGGTGAGCGGCGGGCGACGAATAACAAGATAAGCGGCAAGACAACCGTAGCATGGACGACTAACGCGGAGAAGACCGACAGCATATACCACGCCAATGTCTTGAAAATGTCCATACCTTGCGATTGCGTGGCATACAGCATGTATCCGAACACACCAATCGGGGCGAGGCGAATAATCGCCGTCGTCAGATTCATCATGACGTCAAAGGCCGAGTTAAAGAAATTCCGCATTGTCTCGGCACTCGAGCCGCCGGTGCGAATAATGAATACTCCGATCAAAATGCTGAATGTAATAATCGAAAGAAACTCGGCACCCGCGAGCGATTCAACAGGATTGCTGGGAATCATGTTGTTAATCAAATCAACAAACACGCCAATTAACGTCTGGTCTCTTCCATAGACCGTGGCACCTTCGGTCCCGGGGAGGTGGGCTCCCGTGCCGGGCTGAATGATGTTGACGGCCGCGATGCCAGTCGTAATCGCCAGCAGGCTGGTAGAGAGGTAATACAAGAATGTCTTACCAAACATGGCTCCGAGCCGACTCGTATTCCCCAACCCGGAAACACCACTGATCAGCGACGTCACGATCAATGGTACGGTTACCATCTTCAGCAATCGCAAGAAGATATCGCCGATGTACTTCCCAGCGATGGCAATTCGGCTTCCGGTGGAACCGCCATGGGTTTCGTAGATTTCGTCCCACTCGGGAATCGATCGACTGAACTCATCGGGTGACGACGCCAAATCGGTCGTGATCACTGTTCGCCCATCGTGTAGGCGTGTGTAATTCAGCGAGATATTGACACCATCTTCGGAGAAATGAAGATTTCTGCCGGTGATTGATACGGTCAAGTCCTCGGGAACGTCCAAGGCCTGATACTGTTCGGCGATATCCGGATACATTTCGCGGAATCCGGCGATGTCGTCAAACAACTCGGTCTGCAGTGCCGTGCCTGCCGTATCACGCGATGTGACACGAATACCGTCTTCGATCGTCTCAACGTTAACACTGATATCGTCGAGGGTAATATCCCCGGGATTGAAGCATATTCCGAGGACGCTGCCTGCAATCAATGCGATAAGAATTTGATATTGAAGCGGCATTCGTATCATGGCGCACTGCAGTCCCGATTTGGTTCCCGCGAAATGTCGACCGAACAATCCCTATGCTCAACAAACGCTCGCCGTTCGCCTCAGGGGCGTGCAAGTTCGTGCTTAAGCGGTAGCCAAGCACCGTTTTCCTTGCTGCTGGCTACGCATTGCTGAATAAAGTACATCCCCTCGACGCCGTCATAAACGTTGGGATAAATCGTATTCTTCTTTTCGAACTCCTCACCGGAATGCCGCTTAACCATGTCGTCGTATGCGGCGCGGTACACGTTCGCAAAGGCCTCGAAGAATGCCTCAGGATGGCCCGACGGCAATCGGCATGCCGCCTTGCCGGAATCGTTGAGGAACGGCGCATTGGGATCACGCGTATACAATGCATGCGGCTGCCCGTTTCGCCGAACCAGCATCTTGTTCGGCTCTTCCTGACGCCAAGCGATGGCCCCTTTCGTTCCATCGATTTCGATGAACAGATCGTTTTCCCGTCCATGTGAAATCTGACTGGCTGTCACGGAACCGAGGGCTCCGTTTTCAAATCGAATCACCGCATGGCCGTAGTCATCAAGCTGCCGTCCCGGGGCGAAAATCTTGAGGTTGCACGATACTTCCTCGGGAAGTAGTCCAGTCATATATCGAGCCAGATTGTAGGCATGTGTCCCGATGTCACCAAAGGCGCCAGCGGCTCCAGACTTTGCAGGATCGGTGCGCCAAGCCGCCTGCTTTTGCTCTTCCGATTCGAGTCGCGTTCTGAGCCATCCCTGTATGTAGTTCGATCGGATCGCTTGAATTTCTCCGAGTTCCCCGGAAAGCGCCATTTCGCGGGCAGCACGCACCAAGGGGTAACCGGTGTAGTTATGCGTCACAGCGAACACAACGCCAGATTTTTCGACGATCGTGGCAAGTTCTTCTGCCTGGGCCAAATCAAACGTCATCGGTTTATCGCAGATCACATTGAATCCCGCTTCCAACATTGTCTTTGCGATTGGAAAGTGGGTGTGATTCGGAGTGGCGACGCTGACAAAGTCGACGCGGGCATCTTCTGGAAGTGCCGCCTCTTTTTCGGCGAGTTCCTCATACGAACCGTACGCCCGGTCGGCGGCAATATCGTAGGAAGGCGCCGAGGCCTTTGCCTTTTCCGCATTCGAAGACAATGCACCGGCAACCAAAGCCGCTCGGTTGTCAAGAATAGCAGCTGTTGCATGAACGCGACCGATAAACGAACCTTGACCGCCCCCGACGAGAGCCATTCGAAGCTTACGATTCAACGGTCCATTGGTGGATTCCATGATGTGTCTCCTCTTCAGATTCGTCTGCAACCAATCGATCCGGCCGGTCCGTCGACGACGGCTTGAATGCGTTGCCGTTCAATAACAATAACGAGCAGGAAGCAAGTCCGCTTAACTGTCCGGTACAACGCATACCGAACCAGAAACTGAGTTGATTCGTAATCGGCAGAATCTGCCGGTCGGAAAATTGTCGGAACTTGGAGCGAGATATTCCTGTAACTCCCTTGAGCCGGCCAGAATAACGCTCCGCAACGGCAATCGCAACTACCGTGAGTACTCAAGGCCTCCCGACAAACGACCGGCTACACCCCACCGACAAAGAATTGAGGGTAGCCATCGATCGTCGAAATGACTAAATTTAACGTTGATAATGATTTCAATTGCCTCAGTCTGCATTATGATTTTGGTAGACAGGCGAGGCGGGAGTGCCCCGTTTTCGGTTTGCGACGTTAGCAGTAAGCGTAAAGGCCAACGCCGCTACCTACCGCAAAACAACGCGATTTCGTAAATGTGGAGGACAATGCCGTGAAGTTGAATGGTTCGGACAATCGAACAGTGTGGCTCATCGCGGGTCTGCTAGTTGGTTTAGGGTTGTCGTACTTTTGGCCGCATGAACCGGTACAGGCTATCGGAGTCGACCGCGCCGATGAGTTTTCGATGCTGACCTGTGAAACCGGGCTAGGCGGAGCTGAAGCAGTCTTCGTGCTCGACTTTTTGACAGGTCGCATCGTCGGCGCCGCGCTGAGTGCGCAAACCGGAAAGTTCACGCAGATCTACCAGCACAACGTTGCCGCCGATTTCAAAGTCGATCCGCAGAAGAGACCGCATTATGTCATGATTTCCGGACGAGCTGATCTCCCACGCGGTCGGAGCAATCCTGGGGCGAGCTTAATCTACGTCGGCGAATTGACCTCGGGACTCGTACTGACCTACGCATTCCCCTATCAAGTCAATAACCGCAACAAGGTCACTTCACCGCTTCCGCTCTTGCCGGTCGACCAGTTCCGATTCCGGCAATCGATGGCAGCGCAATAAAGCGTCGTCTCAGTTTTTCAACGTGAATCGCTCAGCCGGATGGTTTGCCATCCGGCTTTTTTTGCGCTCCGATTCTCGACGCGATGATCGCCCGCGATTTTCCGCCGACCTTTGCAAAGATCAAGACACCGGGACGTTGACCGTTCAGTGGTAGTTTTCTTCGAATCGCATCAGCCTGAATGGGAATGTGTCGGCACTTGATCTCCACTTGCGAGAAATCTGCTTGCCGAAAGTAGCGCCGAATATCCCGGGTGTTGTTCGACAAATCGGCCTCGACGCGAAACGTTTGCACGAAGGGTGAGGTTACCTCTTTATCGCCGGTCAAATACTCTTCGGCGTCATCGAGCCTGGTGAGTTGGAGATGTTCGCACAATTTATCCACGAGCCCCGCACGCACGACTGCAGGATCGGGATCAAATACAAAAGAACCGACCGCACCAACATCTGTTCGAAACTCCATCGGGTTGCCGTAAATTGTCTCGCCGGACGGTAGCACTGTTGCACGGTAGGGGCATTCACCGGCGAGTTGCCCAAACCATATCGTCGCTTCCTTGCACTCTCCGTTGAGGCTGATCAATTCGACCTCCGCACCTGGGAACTTATCGAAAAAATTGCTTGCTGGACTCGTCTTGATGGCACCGCCCGTGAATTCATGAGTCATCCGTCGCAGAAACTCCAATCCCGGTACGCAATCTTCCAATCGAACAGCCCGACGATGCGATTGCCGACGGTCCGGGTCGATGTGCAGCAATCCATCTCGTCGGCACAACGATTCGACATCACTGCATACAAAGTCGATACGATCGGCAACCTGGTACACTTCGGAGTTCCACTTCGCGCGCAGGCAATTTGCAAACTGATTGTCGACAGCGATGACCTCGCTGCGATCTGCTAACGCGATCGAATCGGCTCCGATCCCACAACAAAAATCATAAACGGTCCCCTGAAATCGCCCTGCCTTATGGCGTGCCACCGGCTCCGATGTGGCCTGCTCGAATCCTTGTCTATCAAACCACATTTCGCTGGCACGGCTGAATTTTCCGAACGCTTTTCGGCGAACGTCTCGCAGCGTCAGGGCCGCACGAACGACGTCGTCCTCGTAATTTTTGCGCAATTCCCGCTGGATTTGGAATTCCGATCGTGAATCGGAATCGATGCGGCGCAATATCTCAGGCGTCTCTTTCAAGAAATGCAGGATTTGGACTTCATCCAATTTTTCACGGTCCTTGCACCTCGGCGGCGCCTGGTTCGATTTGCAAATGATTTTCCGCACGACTAGAGTGGAATTCTAACAAAGTGCGTCGAATTGTGTCGTTGCTTGATCGTTTCGTAGCTAGTTCTTGGCCGAGAGGCAGATGCATATTCCCGATGGTTTTCTCAGTGCACCAGTTTGTGCCGCAACAGGAGCCGTTTCACTCGGCGCTGTCGGGTACAGTGTTCGCCGGCTGAAGGATTCACTTTCGGAACGGACGATTCCGCTGACCGGAATGATGTCAGCCATGGTGTTTGCTGGTCAGATGATCAACTTTCCGATTCCCGGCGCTCTCGTCTCCGGGCACTTGATGGGCGGAGTTCTGGCAGCCGTCATCTTAGGTCCATGGGCCGGCTGCGTCGCGTTGACATTAGTGCTCGTCGTGCAATGGGCCTTGTTTGCCGATGGCGGCATGCTGGCTTTGGGAGCCAACATTCTGCATATGGCAGTGATTGGCTCGTTGGGAGGCTACGCGCTTTACTCCACCATTCGTAACTTCCTGGGACGAAATGCGCGTGCGACAGTCACCGGAGCGGTCATCGCTTCCTGGTTTTCGGTGATGGCAGCTGCCGCCATGTTTTGTGTCGAATTCGGCGTCTCCCATGCCGGACAGGGTTACAGTTTTCGCAACCTGTTTGCGCTAATGGTCGCCTATCATTCGCTAATCGGAATCGGCGAAGCGCTGATCACCGGACTGGCAGTGAGTTTTGTGTTGGCACAACGGCCCGACTTGATCTACGAACCGAAGGCTACCCGCTCCATTCATCAACCGATATCACGGACTCTTGCTGCCGGCTTGGTTTGCGCTCTCGCGATTGCCGCCTTCCTTTCACCGTTTGCATCGGCGTTTGACGACGGCTTGGAAGCGGTCGCAGTCAAGATTGGATTCGACGAACTCGAATCTGGCAAATCATTGCTACTTGACGACTACGAAATTCCGGCGTTGACTGGCGATTGGCAGACATTTTCGGTGTCGGCTGCCGGCCTATTGGGGACAATTTCGGTGTTTGTCATTGCGTTACTACTGGGCCGCTCAATCACTCCGTCCCCATCTTTGGCCGAGGCACCTCGTGAGTGATTATCTCGATCGATATGGTCGTCGACAATCGATTTGCCATCGCATGCCCGCGATTGCCAAACTGCTGCTCACGCTGGTCGTTGTTGGTATCGCCGTTTCAATCCCGATCGACTACTGGCCGGTTCAAGGCGTTCTGGGCTGTGTGATTTTACTTGGGCACACGCTGGCGAGAATTCCGATTTCCTACGTGGTTCGGCGATTGGCCATTTTTTTGCCGATGTTGTTTGTGCTTTCACTGTCGCTGCCGATGTCGCAAGGTTTTCAAACGGGATGGGATTTAATGCTTTCCATCTTGTTTCGTAGCACGCTTTCATTTCTAGCCGCGATTTGGCTCATCAACGTTATGCTTTTCGACCAGTTGCTGATCACGCTTCGCCGACTTTGGGTTCCGGAAGTCGTTATCGCCATATTGGCCTTTATGTATCGCTACATATTTGTGTTATGGGACGAATTGGAAAAAATGCGAAAAGCGCGCGAAGCCCGAAGCATTGGAACCAGCTCCCTGCGTGTCCGCTGGAAAATCGCCGCTCAAATCGTCGGAATGCTGTTAATTCGTGCCATGTCGCGTGCAGAACGTGTCCACGGAGCCATGTGTGCACGTGGCTGGGATGGCCATGTGCGGACGCTGGATCCGTGAGATACCCGCGGGGGACAATCTCGTCCGGACCGCAGAGGAAACTGGCAGCGTTCGATAGACTCAAATCAAATCCGCTGCGCGCCGTTTTCTGAGTGGTAACAATCAAACACCATGCGGCATCGGTTGTGACACCGAAACTGAGTCTTGTCGTACAAATCTCAAAAAGTTGCCACAACCGAGACCAACTCGCGCTCGCTCCGTCTCGATGACCTGTGTTACATTGAGTAGAGACCGTCTCGTTTGTTCTGATTGTCGAAAGAACGAAGTTCCCAGCGCCGTCGTTGCCGCATTCTCATTTCAAAAACGTTGATGCGACATCATGCGGACTTCCACAGATTCAGCCTCGTCCGCAAAAACAATTTTCTTTCCGTATTGATTTCCTTATGTCCGAACCACAAGCCATTGCGATTGAAGTCGAAAGGCTGACGTACCGGTATCCCGGTGGGGCACTCGCCCTTCAGGATGTCAGTTTCTCGATATCCAGCGGCGAAATCGTGGCATTGGTCGGTCCAAGTGGTGCCGGAAAATCGACGCTGCTGATGCACCTTAACGGTTTGCTACCGGAACAAATCCCTGAGAACGGCCAGAGTGCGATCACGGTCTGCGGCTTGCCATTAACTCGAGGTCACTGCAAAGAGATTCGCCGACGAGTCGGATTTCTCTTTCAAGATCCCGACGACCAGCTTTTTTGTCCCACCGTTCGTGAAGACGTTGCATTTGGCCCGTTGAATCTTGGACTCAGCCGCGATGAAGTCTTACAGCGCATCGAAGAAAGTTTGCGATCAGTCGGTCTAAGCGGCTACGAGCAACGCAGTACCCTGCAATTGAGCGTTGGTGAGCGAAAACGGGTCTGTCTGGCGGGTGTCTTGGCTTGTCAGCCCGATTTATTGGCGCTGGACGAACCGTTCGGAAATCTCGACCCTCGCGCTCGGCGCTCGCTGTTGGAGATTCTACGGACCTATTCCGGTGCTCAGATTCTGGCCACTCACAATCTCGATCTTGTCGTTCAACACTGTAATCGGGTGATCGTTCTCGACGAAGGACGCATTTGCGCGGATGGATCGGTTGAAACGATTCTTGCCGACCGATCGCTTATGGAGAAACATGGCTTAGAGGTTCCGATAAGTCTCGCGAATTCGCCCACCACGGGACAAAAAGCTCCCCAAGCGGTCGACAGTTCGCCTAGAATGGATAGCTGACCTCGATCGGCATCCTTTCCGCCCGAAGCGGCTACAACGACCCTCGCTTGATAGACGTAAGCCGTGCGCAATGCCGCCTCGCAGACGTACGAACCAACAGTAACGATGAACCGATGCTGAATTCAGCTGCCAACCATGCTGCGAGACTCACGCCGTGCCCCAAACCGGGTCGCAGAATGCGCGGATTGGCCTTGGGATTCACGCTGGTGGAATTGCTGGTGGTCATTGCCATTGTCGGAATCATCATGGCGTTAGTGTTG
>JANQRQ010000040.1 GCA_028284485.1 Planctomycetaceae bacterium
TCAGCATCCTGACGCCGTTGCTGTTAGCACGGGACGAATTACACGCAAGTTTGGACTTCCCGAACAGATTTGGCCGCAGGATGGCGAACTTCCAGATGATTTGGGCCGCGAGCCCATTGTCCTGGACAATTTTTTCGATTTCTGGGCCAAGCATGACCATATTCGCACGGGGACTTGTTTAATTCGCAAGTCCGTTATTGATGCCAATGGCGGTCAACGAGCCGATCTCAGAGTCAGCCAAGATCTCGAGTTTTGGGCATTGATCGGTACTTGCGGACGATGGGGACTGATTCCCGAACCACTGTGGGTTGGTGACCCCATGTCCGCTGTCATCGAACGCACATGGATGGATAAATACAAAATCCGACGGAAGCTCTGTCCGACTGTTGAACAATGGGAATCGCGAATCGCGGAGCGGATCACTGATACACAACGAGAAGCATTCTACCGCATTCGCGGCCGGGTCGCTGCCAGTTTTGCTCATACTCATATCCTGGGTGGCAATCCCACAGATGCCTGGAAACTCGTTAGCAACTATGGAAACGAGATGCCGGACAACAATACCGTCCGGATGATGAGAAACTCGTATCGGATGGGCTCTTTGGCCTGGCGGTTCGGATGTTCCAGCATTCGCTCTCGTGAGCGAGTCAAATCGTTCCTCATGTATCGACGTCGTAAAACCGCACAAAGGCGATTGAACAGAACCATGACGAGCACGACGCAACAAGTGCATTCCTGAATGTCCGATTTCGGTCGCCTCGACTTCCGCTTGGTCGTCAAACGCGATCGACGTGATTGCCGGGTACGGCGATTAGTCTGCTGTTACTGAAATAGGTTGAGAAAGACGCATTTCTAGGGCGAGTTCATGACATATTATTACCACCCGAGTTGGGTTGTAAAAAATCCACAGATGTCGCAGACAATAGCTGACGCCGCTGCGCATGTACTTCAGAGGATGTCAGAAATCGACTTTGCCGAGATCGGATTAAGTGAGTACAACCAGCGGTATCTCAGTGAGAAACTGAAGAAGCCAGAGTACGAAAGTTGCATCGTATCCAACATTCTCGGCACGATTCTCAGTAGTTCCCCCTCAGAGCGAAGTCAGTCAACGTTAGTGGACTACGGAGCAGGATCGGGCCTCATTTGCCTCGTCGCAAAAGCTGCGGGAGTGGGAACGGTCGTCTATTCCGATATATATGAACCGTCGTGCAACGACGCCAGGCGATTGGGCGATGCACTTGGTTTCGAAGCCGACCACTATGTCAATGGTGATATCTCGACGGTCGTGACCACCTTAAACGACCTTGGGCTTGAGGCGGACGTTCTCGTCAGCCATGACTGTATCGAGCACATCTACGACATGGGAGACTTTCTCCACCAGATAACAAATCTTCCATCTCGGAAACTCCATATCTGGCTTAGCTCTGCTGCGAATCCTCTGCGCCCCAAGTCACGACGCGTCTTAACTGAAGTTGCCATCAAAGCGGAAAGCGAGAATCGCGACGCGAAATGGGGACACAAAAAGGGTGATGCTTTGACGTCGTTTCTTGATATTCGGCGTTCCATCGTAAAGGACGAGCGACCTGACCTTTCTGACCAACAGATCGAGTTGCTAGCCCAAAGAAGTCGAGGCCTTCGCGAGGACGATATCCGACAGGTCGTTCGCCGATTTGCCGATGATGGAATTGAACCTCATGAGCCAGACCACCCGACCAATACTTGTGATCCATGGACGGGAAACTGGGCCGAGAGATTGATGAATCCATTTGACCTTGCAAAGCAAGCGCGGCAGATTGGGTTGCCGCTAAATGTTTTGGCAGGTTTTTGGTCACCAGACGTCAGCAACAAAATTAAGAATGCCGCCCGGAGTGCCGCAAACGTGGCGATCTCGCAACTTGGCGGCTTCGGGCTGCGACTTGCACCTTACTACGTATTGACAGGGACTTACATCGCAGCCCCCCCCAATGCGCGTATTCAGGAACCGGCAACCCCGGTGATTGAGACCTAATTCTGATCGATTGTAAACGATCAGAACCATTTCAGAACTCGACTCGTTCGGAACAGTCAGCAACTGGCACACAGGCTATGTCGTCGGCACTTTGGTATCTTCTTTGGGCCGTTTCGAACAAGAAGCTGTCGTTTTGAGCTCCATTGGAGTTTGCACAATGAGTATCGTCCGAACTGGAACACCTAGCGAGCACTACACTGGTGAACGCGGTCTTCAATACTACCAATCCAAATTTAATTCTCGCTTGGAATTCGGAAGACTTTGGCAGCTGCGGTACTTCGAGCCTTTCTGCACTCCCAAAACGGATCTGCTGGATTTCGGTTGCTCTGATGGGCTTTCTTTACGAACACTACCAGCCCATCGCCGGATCGCCGTCGAAGCAAACCCTTCTGCACGTGACAACTGCGTCCGTTTGGCATCGGAACAAGGGGTTGAAATCGAGGTTCATGCGGCGCTTGAGGATGTGGCTGATAACTCGGTCGATGTGGCCATCTCCAACCACTGTTTGGAACACGTTCCTCGACCATACGATGCCATTGTAGAACTTCACCGCATCGTGAAGCCCGGTGGCACACTTGTGCTTGTCACACCGATCGACGATTGGCGAGATCACAAGAACCATGATTGGAAGAAAGATGATTGTGACAATCATCTCTATACCTGGAGTCCGATGAATCTCGGTAACCTCGTCAGCGAAGCCGGCTTTGTTCCTGAGCAGGTGCGTGTCTGCACGTCGGCTTGGAGCCCCAAACTGTTCTGGATTCATCGCTGGTTTGGCAGCCGAGCATTTTCTCTCGCATGTCGAATTCTGTCAGCTCACAAGAACCGCCGAGAACTTTTCTGCCACGCCAGAAAACCCGAAGTGTCTTCATAATCGCTTCCTGAACCAGTCAGGGACGCACATTTGTCCTCTGCAATTCATGCAGCAATTGACCGAAATCTAATCTTAGAATTGACCAAATCGGAGCAATGGTTTCCTATTCAAGCTCGACCAACCTGGCACGCCCGGCACTCGCAGACCCGAGAGTGAATGACAACTATAGTTGGTCCTCAGTCGCGTTCCTACGAAGGCCAGTTGCGGTCATTTCGTGGTTATTCGTTCTATCATTGCTCATTCGCAAAACCCTACTCATTCGACAGCGTGACCTGGAATCAGCCAGCTCTGTTGACGACCACGCCCTTGCAGAAATTGCCATTGTCGGTGCCAGTTGCTTCTTCCTGATTATGGTCCCAAGTACCCAAAAAATGTTGGCGAGGATTCGCGGCACATCTGCCATGTGGATGCTTGGGCTTTATGGGCTGGGGGCTGTCAGCGCGGTATGGTCGATTATGCCGGCTTATTCGCTATTCATGGCAGTTGAAGTTATCAGCCAAATCCTGTTGATCTACCTGGCATTGTCCTGCTGCCGCAGTTTTGCGGAAACCGAGCAGTGCTTCTTAATAATTGCCGTGGTTGTCGTTCTATTAGGAATGGGAGTCACTGTTCGGTTTCATGGGCTCACCACGGATCTCTATTGGTGGCGATCCAATATCTATCCGACCGCCGCGTGCATGCTGTGCTGCTACTGCGCCGCCGAATACTACACGGCCACGGGGCTTCGCTCTCGCTGGTTACTTGGAGCAGGCGTGTTTTCCTTCGGGGCGGTGGTATTGGCCAGCGGTGCGGGAAGCATTATTTCGACTCTGTTTGGCGTCAGTGTGGCGGCATTGGTCCTCGGGAATAAGCGTTGGCCGATGGCACTTTTGTTGTCATTGGTCGTCGCGGGAGCGATCGCAAGCCCGGAGAAATCGTACGAATGGGTATTCCGTTATAAGAAACGAGTGCAAGTTGTCGAATTGCATGGCCGCAAAAACCTTTGGGACGAAAAACTCGACTTCTACAGACAGCGACCAATCGAAGGCTATGGATTCGCGACAGGTGCCAAATTGGGCGAAATCGTTCAAACAAACACGCACAATTCCGCATTAGCAGTTTTGCTGGGCATGGGCGCTGTGGGTTTAGCCGTCGCAGCGGCCACAATCATCAAACTCTATCGCGAAATGTGGCGGTCCCGCCTCCGTTTTGGCTTCGGTACAGCAGGATGTATCTGTGGAATCTCTGCAGGCTTATTAAACAGCATGAACATGAGCTTCTTGGGAGAACATTGGCGTTCGCCAAGCACGATCTTCTTCATGCTGGTCGGCATGCATGTATTGATAATGAAAAACACATCCACGTCTCGCGACATTCCTCTTCAAGAGATGCCAGCCCCACCGGCCGAACGCCCAGAATTCGTCTAGAATTCAATCGATGGGCGTTTCTCTAACGTCTCTAAGCGGCTCGCTTGTTAGGCGAAACCATCCGAACTAAATCATTCTTCAAGTATGCTATCCATCGTTAGGCCGACGCTTCCTTTTTCCGACGGAAACTCATCGCGGCTCTCGCCGTCGAATCCGTTGCGCGACAAATCTGTCACATGGGTGACACGTTCTTTTCTTGATTACCGGATCCCCGTTTATGCGGAACTGGACCGCCTTCTCGACCACCGGTTGACGTTGATCTACTCCCGAAAATGGACGCCTGAGCGATGTCAAAAGAAAATTGAGGACGTACTCGGTGATCGCGCGATCGGACTATCAGGGGAAAAGCAGATAGGCAAGGACGGGCGAGCAGGCTTCGCAAACCGAGCATTTTGCCTTCCATGGCAACCGGGGCTGTATCGCGAACTTAAGAATACCGAACCCGATCTCGTCTTGGCTGATGGATTTTTTCGATGGACACCGGCTGGCCTCTGGCATCGTATCCGTACGAAAACACCTCTTGTTGTTCTTTACGAAAAAACCTTTCACACCGAACGCAATGCACAATGGGTACGTACCTTCTACCGTAGTCGCGCGATGCGTTGGATCGACGCTATGTGCTGCAACGGCCGATTGAGTGCCGAGTACTCTGCCTGGCTGGGAATGTCAGAAGACCGAATTACGAAAGGTCATATGGTTGCAGACACGGACGACTTGCAGCGGCGAGTCTCAGAAGTGACTGAAGATCAGATTCGCAAACTCCGAATGCAGCACGGCATCGAGGGCACGTGTCTCTTGTACATCGGCCGCTTGATTCCACTAAAGGGACTACGCGAATTATTGGCAGCCTGGAAACGTGTTGAAGAGCAAAACATCGCAAAGACGACTCTCGTATTGGTTGGTAACGGTCCCGAAGAAGAGTCGCTACGGTCATTTGTGGAACAGCACGGACTGCGACAAGTTCGATTCGTCGGTTGGGTCGACTATGATGCCATTGCGGAATACTACGCAATGGCCGACTGCTTTGTCATTCCCACGCTGGAAGACAATTGGAGTCTGGTTGTCCCTGAAGCGATGGCATGTGGATTGCCAATTTTGTGTTCTAACTACAACGGCTGTTGGCCTGAACTCGTTCAATCAGATGAAAACGGATGGTGCTTCGACCCGCACAGCACTGACGACACCTCGGCCGTCATCAACAAAGCCCTGTCGCAACGAGAGCAATTAACAGATATGGGCCGCCGGTCACGGGAGATTGTCGCGAATCATTCCCCTGCCACCGCCGCAGCATCTATTTACGATGCCTGTCGAATCGCGGTATCGAGACATTGAGTACATTTTATCGGTGCACATCGGCGGCTCGGTCGACGATGGTACAGATCTCCATCGGTATCATTTTGCAGACAATCGGACCCGCCAAACTCACGACACGACAACCAGCCAAGACGGCTTGTTCAGTTCAAGTCGACGAATATTCATTGCAATGACTAAGTCTTACCGAGTACTTCTCGTCCATAATGATTACGCCAGACCCAGCGGCGAAGAGTCCGCCGTGCAGTCGATCGCAGATTTGCTACTGGCAAATGGACACGACGTGTGTTGGTTTCGAAAATCCTCTGCCGAACTTCTTGCCTCGAAAACGAAAAAACTCCAGGCATTCTTTTCGGGAATTTACAGCCCGCAATCGCGCCGAGAAATCGGAGCATTTCTCGATGAAACACCTGTCGACGTCGTTCAGGTGCAAAACCTTTATCCACTGCTGTCACCCTCGATCCTGCAGCCAATTCGCGAACGCGGAATTCCGATCGTCATGCGGTGCCCGAACTACAGGTTATTCTGTCCATCAGGATTGCATTTGAATAAAGGTAAGGTCTGCGAGAAATGCCTCGGTGGCCGTGAGTATTGGTGCACATTAAATAACTGCGAGGGATCAATCGTCAAGAGCTTTGGCTATTCCCTACGCGGGGCAGCCGCGCGCTGGTCAGGCTCGATTGTAGACAACGTCAACATATTCATCGTGCTTTCTGAGTTCCAAAAGGCTCGATTCGTTGCTGGCGGAATTGACCCCGACAAGCTCGCGATACTTCCGAACGTCGCCGCTGACACTCCAGAAAGCACATCCACCATCGAATCAAAATGGGAAGCCGGTGAAACCGTTTCATTCGTCGGCCGGGTTGTGCTCGGGAAAGGGATTGGCCACTTCCTCGAAGCTGCAAAACGCCTTCCCCATTTGCCATTCGCGGTGGCCGGCGATACCAGCAGCTATCCCGGCATCGAAAATAACGCGCCAGCGAATGTTCGATTTCATGGGTTTCTCCGCGGCGAAGAACTGGATGAGTTTTATCGCAGAAGCCGAGTTCTGGCATTCCCAAGCCAATGGTTCGAGGGATTTCCAAACGTCATTCTCAAGGGAATGCAATTCGCCAAACCGGTCATTACCAGTCGAATCGGCGGCCTTCCTGAAATCGTCATCGAAAACGAAACGGGACTGCTCCATGATCCGACCGACGTCGATAAATTGACGTCCTGCATCGAATCGCTCTATCAAGATCCCGAACTCTGCCGACGCCTCGGCCAGGCCGGATTTGATCGCGCAAATCGAGAATACAGTTCAGAGGTATGCCACGAGCGTTTGATGAACATCTACGAACGAGCCACAGCGATGGTGCGAAACCACGCAGCGAGTCAAAGCGCTGTATAGCTGGCGGCCGGGTTTCGAGCCATCACTGACGATTGGTCCAATCACGAGACTCGTTCGTGACTTGAGAGTTTAGCAGTAGTTTTGGGATCCCTCTGGCGTTGCGCAAAGAGGGAATGTTTATTCGAACCAAATAGAACCAGGTTTTGAAACCGGTTTCAGGTTTGGCAATACACACACAGGTCGGACGCGAGTCGACCGATCGCTTTCACAAGATTCTTTCGACACCAGAATGCTATTCAATTCCTTTCAATACATCGTGTTCTTCTTTGTGATCACGATTGTGCACTTTATGACTCCCTACAAGAAGCGGTGGATTCCACTGCTCGTGGGAAGTTACTACTTCTACATGTGCTGGAATCCGGCATATATCGTCCTAATCATCTTCTCGACGATTGTCGACTACGTTGCGGCCCACCGAATGGCGCAAACCGAAAGCAACCGCCGTCGAACGGGGTGGCTTCTAACAAGCTTATGCGTCAATCTTGGGCTTTTGTTCGGATTCAAATACTACAACTTCTTCCTAGACACGGTCTCTGAAATCTTCGAGTCGCTTGGAGTCGACTACGTATTGCCTCATTCGGAGTTGCTTTTGCCGGTTGGCATTTCGTTTTATACGTTTCAAACCTTGTCCTACACGATCGATGTCTATCGAGGAAAACTCAAACCAGAACGCCACTTCGGACGGTTTGCATTATACGTTTCCTTTTTCCCACAACTCGTCGCCGGGCCGATCGAACGTGCAACACACCTGCTGCCGCAGTTTCAGCAAGTGCACCACTTTCGCATTGATCGCACGATTTCAGGACTGCGACTCGTCCTCTGGGGACTATTTAAAAAGGTTGTCATCGCTGATCGCCTGTCTGAATTCGTCAACCTGATTTATGACAGTCCAGAAATCTACTCCGGCCCGACGCTGCTGCTAGCAACCTACTTTTTCGCGTTCCAAATCTACTGCGATTTTTCCGGCTATTCCGACATAGCCATTGGTTCGGCACGCGTGTTGGGCTTCGACTTAATGCAGAATTTCAACCTGCCCTACCTTGCCGATTCGATTACTGACTTCTGGCGACGATGGCATATTTCGCTTTCGACTTGGTTTCGCGACTACGTCTATATTCCTCTCGGAGGAAGCCGAGTCTCCCGCACCTCGTTGTGGATTCGCAACGTTCTAATCGTCTTTGGAGTCAGTGGGCTTTGGCATGGAGCAAACTGGACATTCGTCATTTGGGGACTTATTCATGGGACCCTTTATTTGATTGATTCCAAGACAGCCGAATCTCGTGAGAATTTCCGGGCCAGTCTGGGAATTCCACAGGGACTGTGGAGGGCTGCCTGCATTGTAGTCACATTCCATTGTGTTCTACTCACATGGGTCTTCTTTCGCGCCAGTTCTGCTACTGACGCGATGCGAATCGTCTCGTCTGTCATGACGAACCCCGTCGGTATGCCGTATCTGGGCCCATCCAGTGTCGCGACAGCATTGTCGGTAATGCTCATTCTGTTTTTGGCTTGCGTACAAATTCTGCAGTATCGTCAACGGCTGCCGTTCTACAAATCGCCGTACACGGCCCCAATCGCATTGCGTTGGTCCGGATACGTTCTTCTAACACTTGGGATCGCGATGCTTGGAAGATCGAATAATGAATTCGTCTATTTCCAATTCTAATTCGATTTACATTCTCTCGTGAGCGTTTCTGGCTCGAGGGAGCCAGCTATCTTAGATCGAAACGCGATTGTCGCGGCCAGAAGTCAGCGTAACACGCTGTAGTACTCGCTACGCACCAGGCCGTACCTTCAAACTACATCAATGGTGATGAGTTGACGTATCAACCAACCCAAATAGTGCCAGAAGACACAATCGGTGATCCGAAATCCGAGTCGGAATGCGCTCGCTCTCTGTCACGAATGCCGCTGATCAATGATCTTGCAATGCAGCGCGGCGCTGCGCGTAACGCCGTCATCAAGGTATTCGTGTTTTTGCTTCTCTTTCTAGCGGTCGACAGAACAGTCGATGCCGTTCTCAACCATGGTTTGCAGCTGTACTTCAAACTTAATGAGGATTCCAGAATCGTTTGCGTCGGGCATTCGCGAACCGTTCTTGGCATCGACAGCGATTTGCTACAAGAGAAGCTAGGCATGTCAGTTGGCAAGTATGCAATTCAAGGCGCCAATGCCCAGGACCGCTTTGCAATGATCCGTCATTTATTTGCGGCGCGCCAGAATTCACCCGAATGCGTTGTCTTCGATGTCAGCGCGTACACATTTAGTGACCTCGGACTAAGTTCAAATTCGTGGCGGCTTTTTCTGCCGTTTATGGATGATGAACAGATGTCGGAATACATTGCTAACGCGATCCCAACGCAAAAGGAATTCCTTATTCATAAATACGTGCGATCAACTCGGTACAACGAGGCACTGATGGCGTTATCGGTGCGGGGCTACCTCGGCTACAGAGCGAACTTAAAACACAATGTTGTTGACACCGAAAGTGTCCAAAGACGCATCGATGCCGGGCGAACACTCAAGATGCTGTTTAACGAAGACAGCTACGGCGTCTTTCGAAAGACAATGGAATACGTCACAAGCCACGACGCGGTCGTCGTACTGGCATACATTCCGACGCTCGACATTTTGAATGATCAAGATCGAGACGAACACGACCGCATTATTCAGATTATTGAAGACTATGCTGCCCAAAACGAACAAATTCTCTTCATAAACTACAGCCGCAAATACGAACATAATCACGAGTTGTTTTCCGACGGCATCCATATGAATGCGAACGGTCAACGGATCGTATCGGAAGACCTCGCAAATGACTTGTCCCAACTATTCGAATCTTTGTCAAAATAGTCTTCGCTTCGCAATTCTCCATGCGTAGGGGCACGCGGCCACGTTAACGCGATAAATGTCCGGCTAAGCAGAATTTGCCGTTCTCGCATTGCGAATCGACACTCGCTTTACCATTCAGTTCTCGCTGGTGGCAGAAGCAGACGCATCCGGCGACATCCCTCACCGCGTTTAGATTCTCTAACGCAGTGTCTCTTGAAGTCTGCAGATATTGCTGTCGAGTCAACGGCTTTTCAGCCAATTGTTTTCCGGTAGATTTCAATAATCGGACCAAACACTCCAATGATTAACAGTCTTGTTCTTGGTGCGCTCTTCTCTTTGTGCGTCAGCATGGCATTGACCCCGTTGGTGCGTGGAATCGCGCGGCGAATCGGCTTCGTCGACCGTCCAGATGGGCAACGTAAATTGCACTCTTCACCGGTACCACTCGGTGGCGGCATCGCAATCTTGCTGGCGTTCTTTCTTGGCGTGGCCGTTTGCGCCATCGTCCCGAATTATTGGCAGGAGTATCTGCTCAACGACTTAAGTTTCATAGTCTGGCTGGCCGTTTCTGCATGCTGTCTATGTGCCGTCGGACTGATCGACGACAAGTTCAGTTTGCTGGGTCGGCAAAAACTACTGGGGCAGATCGTTGCCACATCAATCCTGGTCACCTCAGGATTGGTCATCGATGCAGTGGAGCTTTTTAATGTTCGTTTCGAACTGGGAATTCTGGCCATTCCGTTTACTGTATTCTGGCTGTTAGGTGCGATCAATGCGCTGAATCTGATGGACGGGCTCGATGGCATCGCAACAACTGCCGGGCTTGTCCTTAGCCTCGCGATAGCAGCGATCGCGTTCCATAACGGACGTGAGGCAGACGCGCTTTTGGCAATCATCATCGCCGGTAGCCTCGCGGGTTTTTTGGTCTTCAACTTTCCCCCCGCTAGCATTTATCTCGGCGACACGGGAAGCATGTTGATTGGATTAATCGTGGGCGTTCTCGCGATTCGCTGTTCGCTTAAAGGTCCCGCCACCGTCGCCCTCGCCGCACCTGTGGCCCTGTGGTGCATACCGATGTTCGATGTCTCGATGGCGATCCTACGGCGAAAGCTGACAGGACGTAGCCTCTATACAGCCGACCGTGGCCACCTCCACCATTGTATTCAGCGACGGGGCCTTAGCCGGACATGGACGCTTGGAGCCATTGGATCACTCTGCTTGCTGACCGCCCTTGGTGCAGCGTTAAGTGTATATGGTAAGAGTGAGATGACGGCGGCCGGCACGATCGTGTTCATCGCAGCGATCCTAATTGTCACTCGCGTATTCGGTCACTCCGAGTCGATGCTGCTCGCGCGGCGAATGAAGCGTTTCTTGATTTCCCTAGCGAAGCGACCAGTGCAGACCGGCGGACCCGACGAATTCTCCACGCATACAGCGAACCAACACAATTGGGACGAACTTTGGGATAGCCTGTTAGAGTTTTCAGAACGATTCGGAATCACCAGCATTCAATTGAATGTCAATCTGGCAGTCAACGCCGAAGAGTACCATGCCTCATGGAATAGTGGCCAACGATTTGACAAGTCGCAAACATGGTCTTGCGATCTGCCCATTTTTCAACGCGGTCGAAACGTCGGGCGATTTCGCTTAGCAGGACGCCACAACGACGGCATCGCAACCGAAACGATCGGAGACCTGATCTTGGGGCTGAAGGCTTTTGAGGAACAGCTGCTGGACATTGTTGACGATGGTACTTCGGCGCGCGCGTCGCTCGAAGACCAATTGGAAGCCACTCCAGAGCCCCCTGCGTCCTCGACCGACAACGCGAATCAACGAAGCGCCCACCTCAACAATACAGATTCCGTGCCCTCAGATTCACCATCTGGCAAATTGAAGGTCGACCCGAGTCACACTCAACAGTAACGTGGCCTCAAGAGAGATTCGGTTGAGTCGCTATTTGAATTGTGAAAGTTGACGCACATTCAGAAAGAGTTCGCGGCATCACGACGGTATCGCCGTCTGTACCATTTAAGGACGCAACACAGGGCGCGCGAGCCATACGACTTTGCTTCGCTTCCAGTTAGAAAGTCAGCCATCGCATTCACGGCGCGCTATCTGTACTGTATTTCGCGTTGCAAGTACCAAAAAAAGCAGGCGAACCGAGCGGTTCGCCTGCTTTGCTTCTTTCAGGACCAAATGACCCTGCTTCGATTGATCAGATATCGTTCAATGACCATTGAATCTGAATCGACTGCAGGAAGAAGTTGATCAAGTCCTCGTGCCAACGGAACTGCATGACGACAACGTCACCCGGCTTGATCAAAATCCGTTTGCTGGGATCGGCCATCGCTTCGTCAACGTCGATGCAAATCGAAATCTGCCCGCCACCAGGCACTTCTCGCAGGACCGTAATCAGAGACGGAGGAAGTCCTGTACCAGATCGACCACGGCCACCTTGCCCGCCTGCTTGAGCGAGAACGGCTCCTTGACCAATTTGTCCGCCGGCGATTGCCAGAGCGCCCAAGACGTCGAGATCGTAATCCCGCGGAAGTTGATGCTCACCGCCCGGAATCGCACCACCAGTGTAGAAGACATCGCGGTCGCGTGCTCGGACCACAACGATGTCGCCTTCGCTTAGGATGACGTCCTTCTCCGTGAATGTGGGTGGATTATAGGAGTGGAAGCGAATCGGAATCCGCGTGACACTCGGGTCCAGTTCAATCAACTGATCTTCATCCAGGTAAGGAAACTGTGCATGAAGTGCTGAGATCATGGCGTCATGGTCTGTCGCATCATTGAACAGGCCTCGGTAGATGAGAACTTCGTTCTTGGCAAACAATCCCGGTAGCCCACCTGTTCGGCTGAGTGCACCGAGGACATCATTCTCATAGGCCGGCAATTCAACGACTCGACCAGTCGGCGGTTCTTCCAAATCGTAGTGCACGGTGGCATTGCTGCTTTCGCCGGTCTTGCCACTACGCCGTCGATCGGGATCCATGTCTTCTCGAATCACCATTACGCGGTACTTGCGCTTCTTGACGAGCGTTACGTCAATTCGGTCGCTGCCGGCCTTCAAGATATTGCGCTTGATCTGGTACTCAACTCGAATCGCATCGCGAACCTGCTTCAAGCTCAGGCCACCGACATCCAACGGATCGATGTAAGGCAATGAGATCGTTCCATCCTCTTGGACGAGAAACTCTGTGCCGAATGCCGGCAGTGAACCTTCCTCGTCTTCGCCCGAAGGTTGCCCGCCGATTAGCCGCGGCAGCAGCACTTCGAAATCAGAGGATTCGGTTACCGTTTCGATGAAGACACCTAACACGTCCCCGTCTCCGATGAGATAAGTCTCGGGAGCATCCTGCCTCAGACGTGTAAAGGAAATCTCCTGCATATTCTCCCGAGGAATCGCTAGCAATTCCGGGGGAACACGATCCACGGGAATCGAGTTGCGCAAAAGGGACGAACATCCTGTCAACGACATGACTGTCAGCCCGACAACACACGGCAGGATTCGCAGGCAACGCCGCAAGTTTAACATGGGATTCCGCTCCTGATTGCATCGCTCTTCAGCCTTCATGTGGATTGTCTGTTTGGGTCGAAACAGACTCCAATGGCCGGTTACTCAGAGCATTCGCAAATGTAATGTGAAATGTACAAGGTCCGTAAAAGCAGCGCTCGATGCCTACTCATTCTGATGTATCGAAGAATTCCTCGTCTTCGACTGTTTCTTCATCGTTTACCAACTCTTCATCTTCAAAAAATGCCTCACCCTCGAACGAGAGTTGCTCGATGACAATCCGAGACTCGTCATCTGCTTCTTCTTCTGCAAAACCACCTGGCACCGGCGGGATGAATTCAACTTCGCTCGACTGATCGGGCAATTCTGCTGGCGGTACCAGTTGAATGTGAATGGTTTCCTCGTGAATCGTTTCTTCCACGAGTTCAGGACTTTCAGAAACCGTCTGAGCCGGGAGCTCCCATTCGTTGAGCAATTCGGGTTCATAGACGCTGCCAACGGGATCGATGCCGGCGTCACCTGCGTCAGCAGGAGCTGGTGGAGCCATCGGGACACCATCCGGGCCAACCGCTGAATCGGTCATTTGCGGCTGTGGAGTGGACGTCATCCGGTGGTGGACCAAAGGCGAGATCGTCACCTGGCGCGAGAATGCGTACCCGTCCTGCTCAGCGGCTAACGCTCCGTGAGAATAACCGTCAAACCAGGCGATGGTTTCGGGTTGACCATCCGGCCCGGTATAGCGACTAGTCCAATAACGGCGTGGTGGTAAAACCGGTGGTGTCGCGCTTCCCCCAGTTGCGACAGCATAGTAGCCATCGCGGAAGCCACTACCGAAATGACCGTTACAGTCAACGTCGGCATAGACGTCCTTCATGTCGCGCCAAGCATGTTTGGCTGCCCAGCGACACCGTGTCGACATAAACATGCCGTCCATGTCATCATGTAAGTTGTAACACCCGGATGTGATCGCCAACAGGCAGAGTCCACACCAGATTCGAGTCAGTTGCATGGTCCAGTTCCCATCCATGGTTTCTAGAGTATCGCTACTGAGCCGTTGTGAAGGCTGTTCACATGAATTGTCCACTGCACTCATTTGCGAGCAGCTTGCGATACGTAGTTATAAAATCACGGGTCCTTAAGATTTCACTCGGTAAGATTTCACTCGGTTGAGGTCTCTTGATCCGATTCAATGCAAGATAGCGCGATGATTGCGGCCTCTTTAATCTGCTCGTTACCTCGGTCACGAGCATCAACGAGAGCCTCGACTGCCGGAGTAGCGGCATTTCCCAATTCCCCGAGTGCCAAAGCCGAAATCGTGCAAACTTCCGGGTCTTCATCAGAAAGGCTGTCGGCCAGTTCAGTGACGATCTGGTCGACAAACTCGGTACCGCAGGCCGGTAGAACGTATGCTGCCAACCACCGAACATCACTGTCTTCGTGACGCAGAGACTCAACTAACAATTCGGTCGACTCTGAGTCATGTTGCGTGATCCGCATAATCGCTTCAGCAGCATGAACACGGACGAAGGCGTCTTCACTCTTCAGAAGACCTTTCAACATGGGTATCCCCACGACTGCTTCCTGGCCAATGTTTCCGAGCAAGTAGCACGCGAGTTGCTGAACTTGTGGCTTCTCGGTATTCAGCAAGTCGACCAGAACAGGCATCACTGTTTCCGGATTCTGTTCGATATGCCAAACAGCCCGCGACGCAAATGCCTGCACAAACAGATTGCTGTCTGAAAGTGCATCTTTAAGTTGAGGCAATGCTGCTGCCGCGTCGTCGCGTGCAAGTCGCAGTGCTGCGTCGATGCGAACACTGGTGTCATCGCTCGATAGATTCTCGGCCAACTGCTGCAGATCCGGTGTAGCCGATTCCGCAGATTCCAATGCCGATCGAGTCTCCTCGATACTTGGAAGCATGAAATCTTCTTCTCGCAGATCGTCTGCGATTTCGTCGTTGCCTGCCAGAATCACCGAGGAACCTCCCGGAATGAGGTCTGCCTCGTCAGATGTCGTAATCAGACCTGCGCGAGGCGTGATAACGATCCCTTCTCGATTGTTCGCCAACGCTGGTTGCTCCATGACTTCTTCGATGGGCTCAACGAAAGTTGGCTTTTCCCATTCCGTATCGTTCGGGATGGGCAGTATTGCGTTCTTCATCGGAGCAGGTGCAGCCTGCGCTGTCGATTGTTGCTGCAACTCGACAGAGGCGGCGGGCTCTACAGGTGCGGCAGCCTTTTTTGCATAGGCAAGAGCCAATGCCGCAGCGTGCGTTCCAACATTTCCGCTTTCATAAGCGGCAATCAGTTGGAGCCGCTCAGTCGCCTCGTCCGATCCAGGACCGGAGCGTTGAACGTCGGAATACAATTGCTTGGCATTGTCCAAACGACCTTGCTGTTCGAACACTTGCGCGATCGCGAGCTTGCGATCCGGTGTCAGCCCGTTTCCGTTGTGTCCGGATCGAGCATGACGGGCCGCAGAAGGCGATCCAGCGCAGCCGGCGGATATCACCAGTGCCGGCGCTGCAATCGATAGGTACCAAAGATACTTGGGTCGCATCAACGCCCCCCCCAATTCAAGACACCGAAACCGAAGACGCACGACTCCGTTCGGCAATCGTGCTAGCGCACCAATCGCATGTGGCGCTATTTTCCTTCGACTACGACGCGCATACACACGTGATGTCGTTTTTCTGAATTTCCCCCACGACCGTTTGAATAGCACGTCGGGCTGGGTCACTTACGGCCCGATCCGGTATTTCCGGTCGTACATGCAGAACCGCATTTCGCAATTCTGCCTGATCTGTGATTTGTATCGGTCATTCCGATTGGATTCGTTAATCCTGATAATCACGTTGGTCCGGATTTTCAGACGATATCGGTTGCACGCCCGAAACACGAGGTGGGCCCGGTCGCCATAAGCAAATATCAGAAAAGCACTTCCGACGCCTGCCTATCAAATTCTTCGGTCACGCCCTGCAGTTTCGCAGTTCCCCGATAACGCGCCCTCAACCGTCGTCTAGTCGGAGTACGCAAAAACCTCGCCTCTCAAACCTTACCCAATTCACGCATTTACCCTTCGGGCTCGAAATCGATACGGCGCACCGCGAAAGTTGAAATGCGGATATCCGTTATCTCATCCCGCCGAAGAATCGTGCGCTAACTCGCCAATTCCGCACTGATCAACGAAACAATCGTCGATCCGACGACAAGGTTAGGATTTCGATAGGCGTTCCGTCTTTGATACTTCTGACCACAATCAGACTCGATACGGCCCAAAAGGTGCACGACAGCATCGCCTTGGCAGATCGTAAAGGCCCCGTAACATAGGCCTGCATCGCCTCTGCTTGAAATGTAAGACGAATTCATGCCCGCTGACAAAGTCTTAAGACGCTTAGACGCCGTAAGCTCGGCGTGCTGATGTCAGCTTGATGGGAGATACAACGGTGTCCTCGCAACAACCCTAGTACGACAATACATGATTCGCTGCGGTCCCTGCGAGTCGATGAGGAGGGTAGTTAACCGCATTGTTATGTCGCAGCGACTGTCGCTGCCGAAGTTCGGCCTCAGTAAGGCCAGTTGCAGAAAGGGCTTGTTCGAATTCCAGTTTGGCGTTTCGGCGGGCTTTGAATAGGTACATCAGTACGCGGCTTTGAAAGTTGACCGCGCCGTCACCCGTCGTCTCGACGGGGCAGAACACAGCGTCTGGGAAATGAGCTTGTACCATCGATTGGATTCCATCAGACACACCCGAACTCGGCATGCAGCCGAATGGCTTGACTGACACAACCATATGTGACTTTTTCTTGGTGACTGCCTGGATCAACTTACCAACTTCCATGTGACCTTCACCGCCCCGCAACTCGTGATCGTAGTAGTCTTTCGCCAAATCAGCGATCGCCTCCATATCCGGCAACCGATAGCCCCGTAGCCCGATGGCCCAAGCAAATGATCGAAAGACCGAACGAAAAGCCTTGTCGGCCAACCACAACTGACGAAGCCGGTATGCGGGATTCTTCCCCGCCAGTCCCTTCAGTGCTTCGTCTTCACCCCGCAATGTCATACGCCGATGCGTATCGCGCCGGCCCTGCCAAATCATGTACAGCAACCAAGCGGATACAAGTTGGACATCTACTTCGGCACCTTGTTGTTCTAAGAAGCTCTGCAAATGATAGTTTCCATCGCCTTCGGTCGTCATCGCCCAAAACTCACCGATAATCATCACTTTGGGCTTGGGCTGTAATCGATCGACTTCGATTGAACGGAAGAGACGGCGGCAACGTTGAAGTGCACGGACAATTGATCGTCGATTGACAAACGCTTCTGAGACGATTTGTCGACATTGCTCAATCACTTCGTCCGTTCGGCCCGATTGAGTTTCATAGGGACGAATTCGATATCCCATGGCGTTAATAACGTCGCCGGCAATAATGGCTTTAACGACTTGAATGAAGAATCTGGGATTGAATTCCAATCCGCAGTCTTCACCGGTCGCCTGTTTCAAACCGCCCGTCTGCTGAAAGAACATGACCCGGAACCCATCGAACCCAGCGTCCCGAAGCGCTTTTCGGTATTCGGTAACATAGGTACCGAATCGACAGGGACCGCACGCGCCGGCTGTCAAAAACAAGTTTTTCTCGATGATCTCAGCAACTGGAACTTTTTCCACATCACGCAAATAAATGAGATGCTTAATCAGGTTTCCAACTGTGAAGTACGTCGGATTGCATTGTCCGCGGTTGCCGAATTCTTTTCCCAATCGCAAGGCGTCGTTATCAGGGCAGTCGAGCACGTTAATGCGGTAACCTAACGCTCGCAGCCCAGCTTGAATCAGTTGGTCATGGGCCAGAGTCAACCCTCCAATGAAGATTGTCGTCTCTGCACGTTGTTCTCGGCGGAAGGCTTGCGGGTTCGGATCGTGCCAATGCTTCGCCTCTTCTGGCTCGAGCCCTAAACGTTTCCGTTCAGTAATCTCGAAGTCGTGAACCTGACTCTCAATTTCTTCGAGCGAAAGAATATCGCCGGATTCTGTACAGCGATCCCGACATAAGGTCGACGCTTGCAGGCCGGATCGATTTGAAGGGACGATCGGTAATTCGATATTCGGACGAATCATGATTTCGGTTCCTGCAACGTCAACGTGATGGCCTCTTCGGGTCCGGAAGAACAACTCCCGGTCCCACAGCCGCCGCTTCCGCAGCCAGTGCCACATCCACCGGAATCCTCACCGAGGATCGAAAGGAGACTTTGAACTTGTCGACTGCCAGGTTCCTTTGCACCACGGCGCAACACTTGCAAAACTGGTTCCAAGGGATCGACATCGGCTGTTGCGTCGAAATTCGGCGTCAATGAAGCGAACGGTCGTTCCAGATCCTCCAACCGTATCCCCAGGACAGCTTCGCTCTCATCCAAATAGCTGCGAAACGCAGCATTCATTTCCGCTAACTCCTTACGCCAAGCGGAATCGACGAGTGCAGTCTCTGCAATTTGGCGCTGACGAATCGCCAACAATTCACGCCGCTTCTTGGCCACATTGCGTTCTAGTTCACTCATACGCTTGGCGCTGTCTTGCAGATCCTCCTGGAATCGCGCCAACGTATAGGCGAATGTCTTGACTCGAATCTTCTGCGATCCCGCCGGTTTATTTGCATCCAAATCGTGCAGCGCCATATATGGCGTCTTGCCGGCCTTGATGATCTCGTCGATCAGCCCATAAGTCGGAGCGTCGTGGCCGCATTTAAAACTAGACAGGTCAAGGACTGCGACATTCGGATGTCGAGCCGCAAACTTGGCCGCCCACACTTTCTGTACGCTATTTGTCGAATAGTTCTCGGGCCACACATCGTTGATGTCGGTCGGACTGGTAATCGATTGTTCTCCTAAATCGTCCTCAAACCAGCGGCTCAACCATGCGTGATTCTTGGGGAGCGAACGAATCGAAAGGACCGGGTAACCAAGCGCCTGGAATTCCTCGAAAATGTCGTGATTGAGACCGGGATCCAAATGATAAGGTCGTCCCAACATCAAGATAGCGATTTTGTTATCAGCTTCGACTTGCTCAAGCACTTCGAGTCCACGACGCTGAATTTCTCGATCGAATTGCTCGAGCGCCGCCCAACCCTGATCCATGGCGAAATCGCTTTCATCTTCCGTAACTCCCAGGCGCTCGCCCCACAGCTCAAACATTTGACGTTTCAGGTAGACCCGTTCATCTAACGTGACGGCCCCATCGACATAATCGATGCCACGTTCCGCGAAGAACTGTACCTCTTTCGTAAATGCCGATTTCATCACATTCGGCGTGCCGGCCACGATCGGACAGGAAGTCGAATCTAATGTGCGGTCCACGAACGTCGGAACATGCGTGATCGACGGGAAGAATATAAAGTCGAGCGGCTTCTCAGGCGGCTTGTGTGTCTGGAATAGCAGTTGATGAATATGTGACTGGGCAACCTTCGACGGATAACAAGGATCGACCGATCCATATTTGGCGCCTTCCTGATACATCTCCTCGGAACTGACGGTCGAAAAGCAAATATTCTGCGACGGGATACCCAGCGTTTCGAAGTAGGCCCGAAATAGCGGCGCCGCAGAATACAAATTGAGAACGCGTGGGATTCCGATACGCATCGACTGTCGACGGCTGGCCGAGGCTTCGCCGGAACGCCGAAATCCTCGTCGAATCGGCCTGCGTTTCACGCCACCCAATAACCGTCGCTTGACTTCATAGTCGTCGATCAACGTCCCGTCAGTCGGCAAAAGCTCTGGTTTGTAAAACGATCGGAATGCCAATCGCGATTCGTACTCAACCAGGTTGACGTACTTTTCTTTCAATTCATTTCGCTGCTTGATCAACTCGCGCAGCGCATCTTTCGATTCAACAGTCCCCTTCTCACAGGAAAACCCAGAAATGTATCGACTGGTTTGGCCATTGGGGGATTCCGTATCGACGAACGTCCGCGAGCACAAATTCGGACAGAAATGGCAACGAGTCGATTCGTCGTTGCGCGTGACGTATTCCAAACTGATCGCTTGGTCCAGCCCGATAAACGTCGAATGTCCGCGGCGGTGGACAACCCTCAGCGTTTCGATTGCAGCACCGATCGCACCTGCCTCACCACAATGTGGGTGAACAAACACCTCGGCGTCTGGTACTCGGGCTGCAATATAGTCGGACTGAGCTTTGACGGCCGCCAGGTTGTACTGCGTACCGCCTTGTAGCACAAAGCGGCGACCGAGCTCCGCCATTCGTGGAATTTGCACCACGTATTGCCACACATTCTTCGGCAAGACCATCGCAAGACCGGCTAGCAATTCCTCCTTTTTGTATCCTTCCTTCTGAAAGTTCACGCGGTCGCTATCCAGAAAGACTGCGCAACCGTAGCTGAATATCGGAGATTGCCGCGCATGAAAGGCCGTATCGGCATATTCATGAATCGGCACGCCGAACTGATCGGCCATGGCCTGTAGCAACATACCGTTGCCGGCTGAACACTGATTCGAAAGCCGAAAATCCTTGATATCGCCATTCTGCATGAACAAGACTTTGATGTCCTGCCCTCCGATGTCGCAGATGACATCGATGTCGCCGAAGAAGTGAACGGCACTTTTCATATGGGCGACCGTCTCGACAATGTTTACATCAGCGAGGACCGATTCTTCGAGGACGTCGGCCGCGTATCCGGTCGCACCGAAACCAATAATTTCCAATTCAGCCGACTGAGCAGTCACCTGCCCTTTCAGATCGGCTAACAGCTCCCGCATATCCTGAATCGGATTGCCTTTCGAAAGGCGATAGGCTTTGGCGAGCACGGTGCCGTCTTCACCGATCAGCACGGCTTTGGAAGACGTTGAGCCACCGTCGAGACCGACAACGGCACGGACTTTTTCCCCCGAATTGAATGTCGCCGTTTCGAATTCTGGGATCGAATACTCACGACGAAACTGCTCCAATTCCTCGGGAGATTGAACAAGCGGTGGGCCGCAATTTGCTAATCTCCCACCGCCACGGCCGTTTTCCACGAATGCTGTTAACGAATCGACGCCCTGGTAAAGTCCGATGTGATCCGGCTCTTCCAATCCATACATGACGGCGCCGTACGCGGCATAGTATTGAGCGTTCTCCGGCACAATGACCATATCTTCGATGGGTACATTGTCCGGAAACTCGTAGCCGCGGCTCCGCCACGTTTCCGGAATTCTGAGCCGCCAACATTGCTGCAGGAAGGGCAAATAGGTATTCGGGCCACCTAACAGCAGAACTTTGTGCCTAAGCGTATTGCCACGGGTCAGCACCGAGAGATTCTGCCCAACAATCGCATCACCGAGCGAACACATGACTTCGTTCGGTGCCGTTCCGGACTTAACCAGGTTCACAATGTCGGTCTCCGCAAAGACCCCGCACTTCGCAGCCACCTTGTGCAGCTTTGATGGGTCGAATCGCAGATTTGCAATCTGGTCGGCGGTCATGCCGACTTTGATCATGCATTTATCGATTGTCGCGCCGGTACCGCTGGCGCATTTATCGTTCATGGAACAATGCGCCTGCTTATCTCCGGTTTCGGGATTCACATTAAAGATGATGATCTTGGCATCCTGCCCACCCAATTCGACCACGCTCCCGACATCGGGGTGCAGTTGCTCGACGGCCAACGTAACGGCATTGACTTCCTGTACAAATAAGCCACCGGTCGGCTCGACCAATGGCTGTGCCCCCGATCCGGTCAAAAAGAGGCGAACGCCGTCGTGCTTCAGTCTTGGGAAATCTTTGCCGATGGAAGTCAGCAACTCGACGACCTTTTCCGCTTGCCGAGTCTCGTGACGCTCGTAGCGGCTCCAGATAATCTGCTTCGAGTCCGGATCAACACAAACGGCTTTTACCGTTGTGGATCCGACGTCGACGCCAATCAGCAGATGGTCGAGTCTTGACTCACCTGCTGTTGAGTTCCCCCCCGCATGCATACAGTCGTCCTAGCCTCATTTCGGCGATTTTACGTCGAATGAGCAGACAATTGAGCATGCCGGCCCACGGTTATGAATTGACGTTGTAGTCGCGAATAAATAGCGAGCCAAGTATGATATGCAACATGGCAAACCTAGTCACTAAATTACCCGACCGGAGTACCGGCGGCAACCTGTTTTCCTTTTGAGCCATTCCCATCTTAACTTTTGGGCATTTCTTGCTTTATAGAGAGCTTCGCATCGAATTCCGTGATCGACGAAACAAGCAATATCGCCGGCGACTTGGTCGTAGTGCTTAGCGATTTCCACCTGGGTGACAAGCAAGGCCCAGTGCCTGATGAGTTCGAAAGTGACGCGGAATTCGAACAGTTGCTCCGAAAACTGTTTGTCGATGGCGTTTCCCACCCCACAACACTGGTATTGGCCGGCGATTTTATCGATTTCTCACGCGTTCTTCCCGAACTGGGAACACACGGCCTGGGACATCAATTCGGCGCGACCGAACAGCAATCGCTGCAAAAGCTTCGTCGAGTAATCGACAGTCATCCAATCATATTCGAGTCTCTCAAAGGATGGCTCGAAGAGGGACATCGGGTACTCGTTTTAGCCGGCAACCACGATGTCGACTTCTATTGGCCAAGAGTGTTCGAACAGTTCCGAAGCGCATTGGGAAGTTTCCCGCCACCACAGTTGCAGTTCGTTTCCGATGGATACATCCATGAACGAGGCCTGTATGTCGAGCACGGCCAACAATACACTCACGACAATCGTTTCGAGCATTGGCCTGAACCAATTCTCAATGCGCCCGATGGTCCACGGCTCGAACGACCTTGGGGTACGCTGTTTATGGAATGCGTTTATAATGACATCCCGGAATTACACCGATACATCTACGCCGTCTCGCCACGTCGCCGCCTTGTTGGAGCACTTTCTGGAGGTCTGCTAAGCGCCGACAGGACATCATGGCGTGCGCTTTCAAAGATCTCTCGATTCTGTGTCACGACAGGCTGCCGACCGCTTTGGCGACGAGTTTGTCGCGCTCGCAACGCAAAGCGTCTTCGACAACGCTTGCGTGAGACAGATGCTCGAATCGTCGTCATGGGACACACACATGTCGCATGTGATCGAGAGATTTCTCTTGGACGCGGCATCGCACCGGTGCAGTTTCTCAACACAGGTAGCTGGCTTCCAATCTTTCCACCGCTGGCATCGCAATTCGCTACCTGGCACGACTATGACCAACAGCCTTTAGACCGACAGTTACGATATGCCCTTATCAATCTGGCGGGATCAACGCCGACTGCCGAGTTGAAGGAATTCCCGGCCA
>JANQRQ010000066.1 GCA_028284485.1 Planctomycetaceae bacterium
TTATCAGTCAAAGCGTTCCGCAACCGATGTCATCTCTGTAGAAGATCTGGATGTCGCCCTTCCACCGGACACGGCACTCGTTGATATCCTGCAATACTCGCATACAGGATTCACGTCAGCCGACAAAGCCGAGCTTTCTCAGCAAGAACGATTCGTTGCGTTTGTTGCCCGGCGGGGTCGTCCCATTGTTCGCGTCGATTTGGGCGAGGTAGCCCCGATTGCCGAGGCGGTCACCAATTGGCGACGCACCCGCGGTTTTCGTCCTAATAAAGGGAAGCAAGATTGGTCCGTGGCGGCCGGCGAACTACTCTGGCCGCCGATTAAAGGTCATGTTGACGGTTACAAGACTGTATTGATTTCGCCTGATGGACTTCTCTCGAGGCTCAACTGGAACGTTCTGCCGGGCGAGCAGCCTGACAGCTATTTGATTGAGGACTTCGCCATCGGCGTTGTTGCCGTACCGCAATTGCTGCCAGCACTACTGCGGGACCATCGCGGAGAAGAGAAGCTTTCCCGGCCCGACTCATTATTGCTCGTAGGCGACATCGATTACTCGACGACCGAGGAGATAACCAGCAGTGACGAAGAGCCGCCTGCCTATCTGGGAGGCTTCCGCTTTGGTCCGCTTAAGGCGACCGCCCAAGAAATCGAAGCGCTCGGCCGGCGATTCGAACAGGCGTTTCCTGAGCGCGACTTAACCGTGCTCGATAAAGGGACTGCCACCGAGGAAGCGTTCTATAAACACGCGCCACAGCATCGTTGGCTGCACATCGCAACTCATGGTTTCTTCGCGCCATCGAATATCAGAACGGCAATTGCCACACAGGCACGCATGGATCCTGATGCCACCCCTCGGGATGGCGTTTCCGTCTTCCATGTTGGCTATCTGAACGGCCTGGCGCTGGCGGGTGCCAACGTCGGATCACCGGGTGCCGACAACGACGGGATTGTGACCACAATTGAACTTTCGACAACGGACCTGAGAAATGTCGAATTGGCCGTCCTCTCGGGTTGCGAAACCGGGCTGGGCGAAGTGCAGAGCGGCGAAGGATCGTTCGGCATGCAGCGCGCGCTACAAATCGCCGGCGTGCGATCAACAGTCGGCAGCCTGTGGACCGTATCAGACAAGAAAACAAATCTTCTGATGCAGCGGTTTTACGAAAACCTGTGGGACAAGAAGATGTCCCGACTCGAGGCGCTCCGGCAGGCCCAACTGTGGATGCTCAACACGGGCGGGACCACCAGCAAGGCCTCCCAATCGGATCAGCCCGCCAAACGGCTTTCGCCCCATTACTGGGCCGGTTTCATGCTGGGCGGCGACTGGCGCTAGCATGGCTGTCGAACGATGTTTGTGACGTGATGAGGCACGCATCAAACGGCCCACTGAAGATACGTCACACAACCGTCGATTGGACGATGGCGTTTCGATGGTCAGCGGCTGTAGATGGCTCGAGCCGCAGCGATCGGTTCCGTCCCTTCATCGGAGAACCCCACTCCAACTCCGAATTGGATTTCAATATGGTCCGTAATTTCGTGGTCGACCTGCGGCATCAATAGCAACGATGTCCGTTCTGAATCGCCAAAGGTGAGATTCGTCTCAAGCCCGACGGTTGTGTGCAGATTGAGGTCCGCGAATAGTGTCAAATTGAGTAGCCCATCGGTATGGTCCACACCATTTCCCTCGTCAATCGAAGGGCGAGCGCCGATCATGCCAAGTATGCTCCACGTTTCATCAAACTCCATGCCTGCCAAATAGAGAAACGTGAGATCCCATTCCTCAAAATGGATGTCGGGTTCAATGATAAACTGCGTTCCGTGAATGAAGCGGTTTTCCAACGCCGTACCAAACGTGATCTGTCCCGCGAATTTGTAGGCTTCCAATTTGCTGTTTTCGTAAGGCAGTTCAAATTCGATCGCGACTCCATCGGCGACGGCGTACTCCACTTCAGGCGCCCATTCAATTCCATCGCTGTCTTCACTACTGGGTGCCAGTCCGAACGGATCGAAATCTTGCGGTGCATTTCGTGACGATGTCGAAAGTGGGAATTCCCCCAACACATTCATCTCAAATTCTCCGCGGTGCGCACCGAGTCCACGGACAAGGTCAAAAACCATTGGCTCGGGGATCAGCGGCACATTATCTTCAGCTCCCTTATCCTCAGCCCCGAACGGCTCAAAGTTGTAGTCATCATGCTCCTGATGCAGGCGGCCGACCCTCAAATCGCCTCGTGATTGCACCTGCCCCATACACGACGCAGCATCGCCCAACATGACGGCAGTGGCCAGCAGGAACAGTTTTGTGCCAACTCGAAGAAACATTCTGCGAATCACACCAGTTCGAGTGAGAGTGGCTATTTGTGGTTTCTTAACCCGGTCCGCATTCCTGTATTACATCGGAATTTGACTCGGTCGTACGCCATTTGAAACCATTCTTACCGAGGATCACCTTTCACCTGATTAGTCAGCGATTTGAGAATCGGCCAATTCAGGAGCGAATTTCACCACCAATTGCCTCTCGAATCGTCCTTGAGAATTGGCGATTCCAATAGTAATCGTGGGAAAATCGGCGGATTGGGAATCTCATCTGCCGCCCGTTACAATGGTGAGCACATCTCCTTGCCCAGATTGTGACTTCATGACGTATCATTCCGGAGTTGTTGTTGATGGTTGCGACGTTGATCCAAGGCGGACGTCTATTTGACGGCACGGAGAGCCCATCCCGCATCGCCAATGTGCTGGTCGATGATGGCCGCGTGATCGAGATTTCCGAAGGCGAAATCACTCCGCCCGACAACGCGAGAATCGTCGACGCGAGCGGCCAATGGGTCATGCCCGGATTCATCGATAACCATACGCATTACGACGGCGAACTTTTGGTCGAGCCGGGTTTGGGCGAATCGGTTCGCCACGGCGTGACGACGGTGCTCCTCGGCGGCTGTTCTCTGTCATTCGTTTGTGCGGATGTCGAGGATTGCTGCGACATGTTTACGCGGGTCGAGGCCTTCCCGCGAGAGATTTTGTACCCGGTCTTGCGTGATCAGAAGAACTGGTCCACGCCGTCGGAATGGATTAACCACATCAGTTCGCTGCCGTTCGGTCCAAATATCGCATCGTTCTTGGGGCATTCCGACATCCGAGTGGTGTCGATGGGCATTGAGCGTTCAGTCCAGCCGGGCGAGAAGCCGACCCCGGCGGAAGTCCGCCAAATGAGCGACCTTTTGCAGCAAGCCCTCGACGCCGGTTTCCTCGGCCTTTCGATGCAGCACAACCCGTGGGATAAAATGGACGGTCGCTTCTGGTCGAAAATGCTCCCTTCCGCATACGCCAAAGCACCCGAGCGGAATGCGCTGACCAAGTTCGTGCGGCAGCGCGGTGCTCACTTGCAAGGCGTTCCGAATCTCGTCAACCGCTTTAATGCGCTGTGGTACATGGTGCAAAGTTCGTCGTTCTTCTTTCGCCGACCGATGAAGACCTCGCTGGTCGCCATGATGAACCTCAAAGGAGATCCCTACCTTCGCAGCTTGATCAGCGGAATCGCTGCGATGTTCAATAAATTGTGCGGGGCCAACTTTCGGTTTCAGGCGTTCCCAGTGCCCTTTCGCGTTCTGGCCGAAGGGATGGAATTGGTCATCTTCGAAGAGTTCCCGACCGGCGAGCTGGCCCGGCACCTTTCCCGCGATTTGGAAAAGCGGAACACGACTCTCATGGATCCAGAGTACCGCAAGAAATTCAAACGGCACTACCGCAACAAGCTCGCTCCCAAAGTCTGGCAGAAAGATTTCGGCGATGCCTATGTGATGGAAGCGCCCGACAAATCGTTCATCGGCAAATCGTTTACTGATATCGCGGAAGAACGGGGACAGCATCCGGTCGATACGTTCCTCGATCTGGTCGTCGAGATGGACCAAGACATTCTGTGGGAAACGACCATCGGCAACGTCGACCCCGAGAAGTACGGCAAACTGTACAACGACAAGAACGGCATCTTAGGTTTCGCCGATTCCGGTGCCCACATCAACAACATGGCGTTTTACAATTTCCCGCTGCGTGTGCTGCGGTACGTGCAGGCGTCGCACGAGCGAGGCAAACCGTTAATGTCGTACGAAAAGACGATTTGGCGGTTAACCAAAGAAAACGCCGACTTCTTCAATCTCGATGCCGGCCATTTGGCGGTCGGCAAACGGGCCGATATTACGGTGATCGACCCCGAGAAGCTGGGCGACCACGTGCACGAATATCACACCGCGCCGTTCCTCGGTAGCAGCCGTCTGGTCAATCGCAACGACGACGTCGTGTCGCTGGTAATGATCAACGGCAATGTTGCTTGGGAAGCTGGAGATTTCTCCGCCGCGTTCGGCAATGAGCGGTTCGGTCAGTTCCTCAAAGGGAAGCACGAGTATTCCACAACGCCACAACCGGCCGCCTCAGAGTCGAAGCAATCCCGCGACCGCGTCCCCGCCGGGGCATGAAGGCACGATCTGGTGTTCTTTGCGGATAGACGACTGATCGAATGCAAATCGATTAATCCGAAGCAGAGCGACATGATGGGCGACACTACTTCCGACGATCGCAAGCCTTTGCTGCTCGTTGAACAGACTGAAAGGAAGTATACGGCGATTCGTTGTGTAGGGATTGGTGTCCTCATTGGCAGCTTTTCCGCTGGCTACGCCACCATTACCGAATTCGGTGATGGTAAGACAGTACTGACGGCCATTGGTACCATTGTCGGGATCATGATCTTCGGTATTGGTGCAGGGCTTTCGTGGTGGCACAACGGTTGATACTTGCAGATTTCATTGGGCAGAATTCTTGAGACGCAGTTCGTTCCGAAGGATCACGACGAAACAGATGGGCATCAGGGCCGAAGGCCCGTCACAACCATTGCCGGTGGTGTTAACCACCGGTATCCAAATCAGAAATGGCCTAGGCCTGAAGGGCCGACACATTGGATTCGCCTACGATGCCGGCACATCGAATGGGAGTGTGCCGGCCCTGCGGGCCTCTCCTCTTTGCTCCCGAACCCGACCTGGCCGGCAAAGGATGTACCGCCCCTTCGGGTCTATGGCGGCGTTATGACGCGTGCGATGTCTGTTGCGATTAGGCAGACAGATTCCTACCCAAAGGGGTTGTTATCTTCGATGATGTCGGGGATGCCGTCATTATCACTGTCGCCGTCGCTGCCACCATCACTGCCGCCGTCTTCGTCATCGTTGCCGGTCAGATTGTTCCATTGTTCCTGGGCTTCATCTCTTGTGTCTTGGGTACGATTCTCGACCTCATTCTGTGCGTCTCGTGCTTGATCCTGGACCCCATCGGCTGCGCTTTTCGCGGCATCGACCGCATCTTGAACATCGTCAAGATTCTCTTCGGCCTCTGCGACATCTTGCTCGGCCAACTCCTCGTTGAGTTCAGCCACATGTTGATTATGATCGGAATCGCTCATTGTTTTGGTCGGACCGTCGAGCACCGATTCCGTGTCTGTCCCTAAATGCTGATCAACGCTGCCGATCAGATCGGCGGCTTCCCCTGGTGAGACAACATCCACGTTGTCGTCGGCCACCTTGACACCATCGGATGCGTCATCGAGTTTGTCGGCTGCATTTTCTTCAATGTCAGATGTCGTTGAATAGTTCGTTGCGAGGAGTTGGGCAATTGCAACTGTTGGGATGTCCTCATCGCCTGTGGCTTCTCCCCATTCATCTGCAGATTGGCTGTGCTCATCCGACTTCTCGTGCAGGAAATCGGCAGCTTGATCCAAGCTCCCCGATACCGCATCGGCGACATCTGAGTCGTCCATGTTCAAGACATCGTCCGCCACACTCTCTTCGGCGGAAACATTAATCGGCTCCGTCGTCGAAATCTCCGGAGTCGTTCCCAGTTGCGACGACTCCGCAGTAATTTTGAGCGTACTCTTATTCGTGACCGAAGGGCCGGGAGACATTCCGCCAACGCCCCCGGCGACCTGGGCTAAATCATCATCGGACAACTCGCCGCCGGTGCTATCGTTAACTGTCGACATTGCTTGGGTTGCCGTCTGCAGGATCGCGCGAGCCTCATCTGCAGAAATCTCGCAACCATGTTGCTTTGCCATGGCAATAAACGCTTGCAGGTTTCCTTCCGCTTTGCCAGCGGAAATGGCATCGGCAAGCGACTGCCCGATCTCATCATTCGATTGGAGCAGTTCGTTCAGTTTTTGGATACCTGCTTGGGACACGGCATTGCCCTTTCGATGAGGTTAGCTCCATTTGATTCAATAAACTCAGGCGGAAAATCAAAACTGATCCAATGGCAAGATCCACAGATGGGGGTTGGATGCACTCGGCACAGACATTACTACCTAAAACGGAGAGTTATCTTCGATGATGTCGGGGATGCCGTCATTATCACTGTCGCCGTCGCTGCCACCATCACTGCCGTCTTCTTCGTCATCGTTGCCGGTCAGATTGTTCCATTGTTCCTCGGCTTCACTCTGCGCGTCTCGGGCTCGATCCTCCACCTCACCTTGCGCGTCGCGAGCTCGATCCTGGACCCCATCGGCTGCGCTTTTCGCGGAATCGACCGCCTCCTGAAAATCTTCTTCGGCCTGCGTCTCTTCAACTTCCGATCCCTGTTCCTGAATTTCGGAATCGGTCGCCATTTGGGTCGGATCAGCCAGGATCGATTCCGAGTCTGTTCCGAAATGCTGATCTACGCCGCTAATCACGTCTCCCGCATCCGCTGGCGAAAAGACACCTACATGGTCGTCGACCAACTTGACTCCGTCGGACGCGTCATCGAGTGTGTCGGCCACATCTTCTTCAAAGTCACCCTGCCAAGTTGCATATTTCGCCGAGACGTGTTGGACAGTTGCATCATAGGGACTGTCATCCTTGGCAGCAGCTTCTTCATGCTCAGTTGCAGATTGCATGCTATCGTCCGACTTAGCGTGCATAAAATCTGCAGCTTGATCCAAGCCCCCAGAAACCACGTCGACGACATCTTCGTCATCCATGTTCAAGACATCGTCCGCGACGTCCGCGACAGTCTCTTCGGTGGAAACATTAATTGGATCCGTTGTCGACATCTCCGGAGTCGTGCCCAGTTGAGATGATTCCGTGGCAATCTTGAGTGTGCTTTTGTTCGTGACCGAAGGGCCGGGAGACGACCCGCCAACGCCTCCGGCAACCTGGTCCAAATCGTCGTCGGACAATTCGCCGTCCATATCGTCCTGTCTGGTCGACATTGTTTTGACTGCCGCCTCTAGGATTGCGCGAGCGTCATCTGCAGAAATCTCGCAACCATGTTGCTTTGCCATGGCAATAAACGCTTGCAGGTTTCCTTCCGCTTTGCCAGCGGAAATGGCATCGGCCAGCTTCTGACCGGCCTCGTCATTCGTTTGGAGCAGTTCGTTCAGTTTTTGGATACCTGCTTGGGACATGGTATTGTCCTTTCGATGAGGTTAGCTCCATTTGATTCAATAAACTCAGGCGGAAAATCAAGACTGATCCAATGGCAAGATCGACAGTTGGGGGTTGGATGCACTCGCCGAAGACATTACTACCTAAAACGGAGAGTTATCTTCGATGATGTCGGGGATGCCGTCATTATCACTGTCGCCGTCGCTGCCACCATCACTGCCGCCGTCTTCGTCATCGTTGCCGGTCAGGTTGTTCCATTGTTCCTGGGCTTCATCTCTTGTGTCTTGAGCTCGATCCTCGACCTCATTTTGCGCATCTCTCGCTCGATCCTGGACCTCGTCAGACGCGCTTTTCGTAGCATCGACCGCCTCTTGAACATCGTCAAGATTTTCTTCGACCTCTGCGATATTCTGCTCGACCGACTCCTTGTCGAGTTCAGCTTCTTGTTGAGTTTGGTCGGCATCGCTCATCATTTGAGTCGGACCATCCAGTGTCGCCGCCGCGTCCGCTACGGTTTCTGGAGAAGCGATCGATCCCGTTGGGCTCCCAATCGCACGCGAATTCGTCGATTCACGGACTGCCTGCGTTTCCTCAGCAAATGCTTGCTCAACCGTGTCTAAACCCTCGTGAATCACCTCGTGCGGATCATCCATCAATTCATGGGCCTCGGCAAAGCCCTCTTCTGCCATCTCGACACCGTCATTCATCACAGGCATTGAATCACTCTTGGGCAAGGTCATCGCACCCATATCAAGCAACATTGTTACCGCTGACTTTACAAGGTCTTCGGGTTGAAGCGGCGTGGGAACAACGGAAGGTCCAGTCCCACCGGCAACCTGGTCCAAATCATCGTCGGACAATTCGCCGTCCTTGCTCTCTTGTTTGGCCAACATTGTTTTGACGGCTGCCTCAAAGATCGCGTAAGCCTCATCCGGACAAATCTCGCAACCATGTTGCTTCGCCAAGCCGATGAACGCTTGCAGGTTGCCTTCCGCTTTGCTAGCGGAAATCGCGTCGGCAAGCGACTGTCCGACATCGTCATTCGTTTGGAGCAGTTCGTTCAGTTTTTGGATACCTGCTTGGGACATGGCATTGCCCTTTCGATGAGGTTAGCTCCGTTTGCATCAACAATCGTTTGCTGTAATTCAAGACGGGCCAATGTCCAGTATCGATCGACCGAAAATCAATCTGACGTGTTCGGGAATACAATGTGCGATCCTCGTTATCGTAACACCCCGGCAGTGTGAAACAACAAGTTTCCTGGGATTCGCGCGATGAACGCGTCGCGGTCCAATGCAATCGATTAGTGCGGTTTACTTTTTGTCATTCACAAGACTGACTCGTGGAATGCTGTAGTCATCGAAGAAGCCGCGACCATGCCGGGCACCGATCGATGGCAGTCGCGTTGGGCCTACTGCTACATACGGAGTCGGATTCGATGTGTGACATGATTTCATTCACAAGAAACAACTGTTTCCGATTTCTCCGGGGCGGTTGTGGGAGTGAGCAGTTGAAACTCTCGGGCGCTGGCATAGCTGCACTCTGTCCCGCTCTGGCGAACGAGATTCAGTTCTTAGAGCCGTTTACTTTTGCTTATGGGCGTTTCTGGCTCGTGGGAGACAGCGATCACAGAACAAAACGCGATTGCCGCGGCCACTAGTCAGCGTAATGGGCTGTAGTCGCCGGCCGAACACCAGTCGTCCATCAACGCAGTAAACGTAGTGCAGATTGAAAAGCCATGCGGCGATGCTTCGGCAATCTGTCTGTGGACGAGCTTCAGCACGATACATCCATGAGCTGTGCAGCGATTGGTCCGGCCTTCTGCCTCTGGGAATCAAGTTCTCCGGGAAATCGGCGTGCCGGAATTGACGTCGGCGGGACAGTTCTTAAGATGCGTTACGTCGTCCACTGACGAACCACGGAGAGGTGGCAGAGTGGTCGAATGCACCGGTCTTGAAAACCGGCGTACCGGCGACGGTACCGGGGGTTCGAATCCCCCCCTCTCCGCTTGACAGCGCATGCGCCGCTGAGAAGCACGACTCTTGCATGGCGTTGCGCCCCGTCGCGGTGGGTGATTTTGGGCTGTGCGATGCAGTCGTAAACATCAAGGGGGCCAGGGATTCCCTTCAAGTCCGGCCACCTACTTGGGCGTCTTGATCTTGCCGCAAACCATGGGCGACTGTTGCAAAAACGCGCGTCGCGAAATGGTGCTCGTTACACTTGAGTTCACAATTCGACGCAGACAATTCCAAGTTGCCAGAACTCAAGCCGATCGATCCAGGGCATCAGTTTGAATTGATTTGCCAAATCGTGAAATTGAGCACGCTGGCGAAGGTTACCCAGGCCAAATAGGGCAGCAGCAAGAGGCCAGCAACCTTTGAGCTTCGAAAGAACGCAACCGTCGTCGCGACGATTGTCAGCCATAAAAATACGATTTCGGCGAATGCCCAACCTGGCTGATGCAATGCAAAGAAGATCCATGACCAGGCGATATTGAGAGCGAGTTGCGCGGCAAATAGCGTCAGCGGTACTTCTGCGGATTTAAATCCTGCCGGCTTCCAGACTAGCCAAGCCGCGATAGCCATTAATACATACAGCGTCGTCCAAACCGGGCCGAAAATGTCGTCGGGAGGATTCCATGACGGTTTGGCGATCGTTGTGTACCAGCCCTCAATCTCCGGAGTGGTGGCGATTGCTCCCAGGCCACCAGCACCAAGGCAGATGACGATGAAGCCTAATAGTCCGATCCACCGACGACTGCTTTTCATGAACCGCCTTTAATTATCATTCAAGAACCAAATGTCTGCTGAGCTAGTCGACAAGCAGTTCATAACTTCTGAGTGCGCATCTTAATTTTAGGAATATAGACTCGAAAGCTGATGCAACCACCTCTCAAGAATTGGATTAGCGCAAGTCATTTGGGCGACGTTCCTGCGTTCGACGTGAGTTTCTTGTTTGGATTCGGGGCGGACTTTCCATCTCCGTCTAAGTTGAATGGGACTTACAGCGGAATGTCGGTTCTCGATATATCCCGACCTGGAAAGTTGCCATTAGGCTACGGTGATACCAAGCTTTGCACCAGGATTGCGACGCTGAACTGATGGAAAGTGAAACCTAAAAAATATCCTGAGAGCGTCGCATTTGGTCAAAGATCCAGACGACGTTTTTTTGCCCATGAAGCTACAATTCGTCGAACTGGGCAGCGAGTCGTTTGGGAGCCGTGTTTCGCCAGGCGGCGATCATGGCCTGCCGAACGGTCACGGGATCGGCCGCCTCGAGCTGAACGATTGTCGCGCCGCCGGCCCCCCAGGCACCACTTGCCGGGCTAAAAACCCCCGGCTCTGCTTGCATGTATTGCGCTTGCTGCTCGGGCGTCAGCTTGACCATGCCCCACGTCTTGTCCGGTCCGAGCGTCGCAAAGATCTTCTTTCGCACACGAAAGTCGGGGTGGTTCATGTGCGCGCTTTCGACGGCTTCTGGCAGGCTGAGAGCCATTTCGCGGTAATCGTCTGCAGTCATCAGTACCGTCCTAACACGGTCATTTTGGCCGAATGCTCGCATACCAATCTTTATTGAATCACAGATTCCGACGACGAAAACTCCGCAGCCGGCAAGATCCTCGGAAATCTGCAGAAAAGTTCATATTGACCCAAACTGCAGCTCACGCGCATAATAAGGATATTCCGATCCTAATATCAGCTAAATCTCTCCTCCCTTCCCATAGTTCTCAAATCGCCACATTTCGGGAGAATGTCATGAGTGTTACCACCGACTATCAAATCATCGATCAGATTGAGCAAGAACACCGGGATCTGGAACTTCATTTCGAGATGGTCCGCCGCGTTTTCGAACAAAATGAGCAGCAGCCTCACGTCATTCAGTCGCATCTGGCCGAACTTTTGGCTCTTTTGAAAACCCATTTTGCCAGCGAGGAAGATGGGGGGTATTTTGTGTCGGCCGTCGAGATGGCTCCACATTTAGCTGCGATTGCAGACGCTTTGGAGCGGGAACACGAACAGCTTCTGAAACGGCTCGAAGGACTTGGTGCCCGTCTTTCGATCGATACCTCGGAGCCGATCGACATTGTGTCACTCCGAGTTGAGTTCGTCAGCTTTTTGGATGCCTGCGCCGCCCACGAACATCGTGAGAATGACTTGATTCAAGAGGCCTACCTGACCGACATCGGAACGGGCGACTGAAAGCACGACCAAGTCTTCTTCGAACAAGATCGCAGTTGGTTCGTCAGTTCGGCGACATGGCGATCATTGTTTCCTCGAACTGACTACCGCGACTTGCTAATCCGCAGAGAATGCATCGGATCAATCGGCCGACGTGTGATCGCTGACTTTGGAACTTCTCCGCCCATTATGGGAACACGTCGCCGCCGGGGATGATCGACTCTGCGATTGTTTGAAAGAGTTTGGCAGACCATTCTCCTGACCGTTTACCGGATTGGCGCCGCGCCTGCGCAATGATGACATCTTGATCCAAATCGATCAGGAAAATGCAGCCGCTAAATGAGCCGTGACCGACGGTGCGCGGGCTGAACAGCCAATCGTCTGGGTTTGACGAGCGGCGGGGCGCACCAGGTTTGGTGTGCCTGACCCAGTGCAGGCCGATTCCTTCGTCTTTAACTGCACTTTGTTGCCGCACTTCGAATGCCCGAGGCAGAAGCCGCTCAAACGTCGCCGGCTTGATGAATTCCAACTCGCCGTAACTTCCCTGGTTGGCTACCCATTGGGCCATGATGGCCAGTTCCCTGGCGGTAAACTCGCCATCGGAGCTCGCATTGCCGATCGGGACATCGCCGAAACCGAGCGGCCCAAAAAAGTGTTCGTGGTACAGGCGGACGGCAGATTTGCCGGCGACGATTTCCATCGCTTTGGCTGTCAATTCGAACCCCGTCCCGCTGTAGGCATACCTGGCACCTGGTTCGTTCACATCGATGGCGTTGAGAATAACATTCTCGAGGTGGGGATTTCGAAAGCCGCCGAAATTGCCGTGCCCAGTCAATCCGCTGGTGTGGTTCAGGCATTGGCGAAACGTTGGTACATGGGAATCGTTTCGAGGATAGTCGGGGAAAACCTCTGCCAGGGAATCATCCAGGTCGATCAGGCCTTGGTCGACAAACTGACTGAAAAGCAGCGCCGTTACTGTTTTCGTGATCGACCCGACCCAGCACCTGTACTCCTTGGTGATGGGGGAACCGTCGGTGTCGTTGCCAAATGCTTCATGCGTGACAATGACACCGCGGCGAGCGACGAGCGTGACGAACGGTTCACTGGTGTCCTCAGCCCATTGTCGGCAAATCGCGTCGATTTTTGTTTTGGCGTCGGCCGACATTCCGGCTTCGGAAAGTGAACCGTCGCGCAGGTGAGTTGCCGGTTTGGTGCGCTGCTGCGGCGGTTGCAGCGGGCGAATCTTCTTTTCGAGGCCTTGTTGCTTCAGCTTGAGTGCCAAATGGTAGTCGTCATTGAGAACGCGAGTCGATTCGACGAATCGGGCCTTACGTCCACGTCGCTGCGATTCAGCCAGTCCGGCCAGTGCCACCGCGCTCAGTTCATTGTCAATGAATTGACCGCGAACCAGATCGGTCGAAATACGTGAAAGCTCAAGTTCATGCTCGCGCCAAACATCCGCCACTTCCGAACCGTAGACTTCGGGCACTGTAACATCGACCTGCGGCGCAAAGACAACGAGCGATTTTTTCGGAAGGGCATAAAACGAAAACGCGCGGCGAAACGGTGTTCCATTGGGAGCCGTCCCTTCGACCCACGCTCCCCAGCGGCCGGTTGCGTTGGGCGCCATAGCCTCTTGAAATTGGGCGTCGAACCAGCGGACTCGCAATGGACCATTGAAACCGAGCTGTCTGACAGTAGCGGCGTCTCGCCAAACGATTCGGGGAGGATCTCCCGGTTTGAAAACCCAATGATTCCGTTTCGCCGTAATCAGTTCCTGTGTTTGGAACTGTTGACGTTTCTCGCGCGTTTGTTTGAGTTCGACGTCGTGTTGTAATGCGCCCGATTGCTGTTTTGCATCAGATGTTGCCTGACCGTAAGAGCTGCTCGACAGAAGCAAAACACAACAAATCGCACGGGGCAATTCAAGGCGGATGGCGAGGTGTTTTGATTTCATGAGATCGCTCTTAGGTTCGTGATGACGCCCAATTCTGTCGGGAAATTGCGAAAAAGGCCTGCAACGCCCGACAGGCGAAACAGGCCATCATGACAAAGGTGCACCCGTCGCGAGTGCATTCAATCTTTCAATTGCAAGGTAACAGCGACGTGGCCAACTGACAACATAGGAATCGCCATCGATTGTCAGGGGGCGGACCCAATCGTCGACAATTGATACGGTCGGGTGACGGTGCTGCTCATTACGAGGGCGGCGTATCGTCGGTTACTGGTTCCGAGTGCTCTTTTCGTGATGACGCCAGTCGGGGCAACAGCCTACCGGTCCGTTGCATGTAGTCTCGATATTGGTCGCCAAACGTTTCGCACATCATTTGTTCCTCGCGGTTTGCGCGCAGGAAATACATGGCGGCAAACGTTGGGATAATCGCCCAACCGGCAGCCCAGTTTTCCAACAGCAACCCCTGGCCGATGCACCATAGCCAAATCGCCGTGTACATCGGATGTCGGACGTATCGGTAGACCCCCTCTGTCACCAATTCGTGCCCCTCTCGAATTTCCAGACTGACCGACCAGTTCTTACCGAGGTCGGCATGCGATCGCCAAAACAGCCACAACGATAGCGCCATCAGGGCGGCCCCGAGTGCTTGAAGGATTTCCGGCAGTCGATAGTCGGCAAACGATAGGAATGGAGTGAACAGATAGAGCAGCGGTAATAGTAGCGTCGTCGGCGCCATCGCAAACAGCAGCAGCTTTTCCTGCCGATCCATGTGGCTGATCGTTTTCTTTTCCCCTTTGGTGCGATTGATGTAGACGTGGCGCGTCCAATAGAAAATCAAAAACCCGACGAAGAAAACGATGTTCCAAGGTTGCTGGATGTTCATGGTGATTTGTTCTCGTTCAAAGCGTGTTCCTCGGAAGACTTTGACATTTTGAGCGATTTGAACCCAAAACCAGACAGACCTACCGTGCTGAGCAAACGTTCCTAATTTTCGGAATTGTTGGCGCTGTAGTTCTGAATGGCGACCAGCAGGTCGGCCCACCAAAGGCTCATCACGTCGCTGAATGCCTCATCTTCCAGTCCATGACGAGCCGGGTGTTCCGGCGGAAATGCCTCCCAGCCCCGATGTTCAACCGTGACGCGTGTGTTCTCTCCTTCTGCTTCAAAGCGGACTTCGACTTCGGTCGATTCGTTGATGCCAAAGTCGCGACCAATCAGCGTAAAGCCCAATCGTTCACCCGGTTCCCAAGTGGTCACACGGCCAAACTCGAAAACCGAATCGTCGCTGTAAGTCTCGAGCAAACGGCCGCCGACTTGTGGTTCGAATTGCAGGACGCCGCCGCCTTGGACCGCAGGGCGAAATCGTGCTCCCCGTTTCCACCATGAGTCGACTTCGGTGGTAAAGATCTCGAAGGCAGTCGGGGTATCAGCGGCAACAATAGTGGTGGCAGTGATGTTGATTTTGGTCGTCATCATTTACGCTGCTTTCTCTTCTTGGCGACATGAGATTGAAATGCGTTGAGTTGTTCATCCCAAAATGTTTGCACATCGCCGATCCATTCCGATAAATGCACGAAAGGTTCGCGGCGAAGGCGAAACAGACGTTGGCGTGCATCCTCGTCCGTGCGCAAATCCTCGATCAGTCCATGCGTTCGTAAGATGCGCAAATGTCGGCTCATCGCAGGCGGACTCATGTCAAAGGCTTCCGCCAATTCGCCTGCCCGGTGCGGACGTTGGCTCAACAGGTCGATTACGCCCCTTCGGGTTGGGTCGGCTAAGGCATTGAATGTGCGATCGAGATCAGCCATAGAATTGTCGGTCTGTTTTGTTTGTTCTTTGGCGGAAGAAGAAACTATTCCTAAGTTGATTCCCCGGCTGGCGGCTTGGATGGCGACGAGAAAATCCAGCGATGCCCCTCCAAATCCAAGGCGCGATAAATCCGCTGACCGTGCTGATCCTTGGGCGGCGCGGCGATGGTCGCCCCTGCAGCTTTCGCAGTTGCATGGTGCGCATCGACATCATCGACTGTGCAGAAGATCTGCCCATGGACGCCTTCAAGCTGACTGGGACTGACCAGTCCCATCTCTTTGTAGGCGGAAGCGAGCATGACGACGTGGCCGTGGTAAGTAACCTCGGCATGTCCGATGCGACCGTCCGGCATGGGGTAGCGAAACTGCTCCTGAAACCCAAAGGCATTGCATAGGAATTCGATCGCTGCTGGCGCGTCTTCATACGCCAGGTAAGGGACGAATCGTTGCAGTGGTGGCTCCGGTACCGATGTCATTGTGGTCTCTTTGGTAGAGGAATCTCTCAATCGACAAATAAATGTTGTCTCTACAATTAATAATTAACAAATATGTGAACTATTGTCAACGAAGAAATTCAGACTTTTGGGCTCGGGGTGAAGGGCGACGATCGAAGGGATTTCCAGGCGCCTATTCGAGTTCGATGACGATCGTATGTTGGCCGCCGTCCGCACGAATCTCAGTACGGGATTGCTGAGTGCCGTCGACAGTAAATGTGTGCACGCGGCTTCCATTGCCGGTCATCTGAATATCGAGCGTCATTCCGGCGACGTGCAGATCGCTGACTCGAAAAGACGCGCCCAGTTCTGCAGGTAAGTAAGGGGCGAATGTCACGGTATCGAACTGTGAGGAATCGATGCCAACGATCATGTGGTAAATCACCGAAAGATAGGCGGCGGCAGACCAGATATAACTGCGGGCATGTTTCACCTGCCAGCCGCCGGTTTCGTAATCCATGATTTCGGTGAAGTTGCCCCACAACGCATTGCGACTCAGATTTCCCAGCGTTCGCAGCAGGACCTCTTTGTCGCGGTGCGTACGAATCAATGCCCGATGGTACAACGTGTCGGCGAACGGCCAGATCGCATTGTTGTGATAAACCTTTTTGACGTGGTAAAACGGGAACAGCACAGGGCTGCCGAAGTCATTTACCGGATGGTTATCGACGACGGCGCCGAATTCTCCCGGCGGCAGTACATCAAACAAGACAGCGAATGCCATGCCGAGTTGTTCACGTCGGTTCTGTAAACGGCCTTGCACGTCCTTGAAGTAAGCGTAGTATCCTTCGGGGTGCTTGAAACTCTGCCGGATGGCCGTTCGCAAGGCATCGGCACGCCCACGAAGTTTTGCAGCCCGCTGTGTGTCGCCGACCAATTCACTGGCCCTTGCGATGCGGTCGAACGCACCGACGTACAGACAGTTCGTCGAGAGCGCTTTCACCAAAATACTATCGGATCCGGAATACTCCGGCGGATAGCCCGTGCCGCCGATGTCAATGAACGAGGCCTGCCCATGGTAGAGACCATCTGATTCATCGAAGAAGTAGCGATAGAAGTGTTTATCGAAATGCTCAAACTCGGCAATTAGCCAGGGGAGCGACTCGCGATCGCCTTGAGCGCACAACGCGGCCCAATATCCAATCACCCAGCAGGGGTCGTCGGTTCGGCGGGCGTAAGCGTTGGTGCCGTATTTTTCATAGAAGGCGAAATTCGACAACGACTCCGGTTCATTTTCGACGCCCGGCAACAGAATGAGTTCCTGTTCGGGGCACTTGAATCTAAGTTGTCGGCGCAAGCTACGCGCGATTTTCAGATGGCTGGTAACGACGTCGGGCAGGGCGTAACACGCGCCGAGATACGACGAGTACGCTGTGTCACGCGTGAAAATCATATTCGGAAAATCGGGGCTCACTCGAAAATAAGTACCGCGTTCGTCCTCGACGATGTTCATTTCCAAGTCAGCCAACGCAACTTTGTATAACAAGTCGATCAACGGAACATCCGATTCGACGATCGGATAAGCCCGCTCCAAATTGGGACGGACCATTTCAGCGTTCGAGTTGATCAAATGCGGGCGGTTGCCGGTGATCGCATGAGCGTGGCGATCCCCCTCGGTAATGGAATCGGCTCGCAGAGTGTAGGCCTCGTTTTGATAGAGAATTCTCCCGGGATCGAGCGCAGCAGAGCCTTCACTGTTCTCGCTTTTGGTGGCCGTTTCGTTGCTTCTTGTTTTCGCGCTCTTGTTTGAAGAATTGGCCTTCACCGGTTGTGCGGCGGTCGATTTCGTCTTCACCGGTTTGACTTTAGTCTTTGTGGTTGTCTTCTTGACCGGCTGTTTGATTTGCACACCCACCCGCATTGCCCAAGCGTCGAACATTGCCGCCATCCGTTGGGCGCGGTCCGGAATCTCTTCGATCAGATTGTCCAGTTCCGTACGATCGTTGCTCATGTCGTACAGTTCCCAATTCCGATCGCGAGTCGATAGGGCAACCAGCTTCCAGTCTCCTTCGCGAACGGCGCAGTGGTTGCCGTACTCCCAGAACAACGTTCGCGGTCCAATCTGTTTGCCTTGTGAAGCTCCGATCAGCGACCGTCCCTCGCATGGCAGCAGTCGGTGACCGTTCAATTGGTTCGGGTACACCACGCCGGCAGCTTCCAGGCAGGTTGGCATGACGTCGATCACGTGTCCGACCTGCGACGTGATGGCACCAGCGTTGGTGATACCGGCCGGCCAATGCGCGATCATCGGCGTGGCGATGCCCCCCTCGTGGCTGAAGGCTTTGAACTGCCGGAAGGGCACGTTGTTGACGTTCGCCCACTCCCGACCGACACCCTGATAGCTTTCCGGGCCGCCAGGCAATACTGACGGATCGCGGCCGATTTGAATCTTGCGTCCGTCGCGCGTGAATTGGTCGCCCCCCAGCGTGTTCAATCCGTTTTGAAATCCAATGTCTTCGGGCGAACCGCCGTTGTCC
>JANQRQ010000076.1 GCA_028284485.1 Planctomycetaceae bacterium
GGTAACTCGGGATCTTGAACCGGCTGCCAGGCCCAATGGCTCTGTTTGCGCTGATGCAGATTGAACTCTTCCGGCTTGTTGGCCGATACGTCTTCCGGCTCCGGCTCATCGGGCCAAAATGCACCGCGGCGAACCCATTCGACTAGCACATCGATTTTTTGTTGAGGGAGTTTCCCCCGTGGGGGCATTTCGTACGATTCGTAGCGAACCGCCTCAACCAGTAAACTTTCATCCGGTCGGCCCGGAACAATACTCGGACCCGATTCGCCCCCTTTGAGTAAACCGGCCCGTCGATCGAGCAAAAGTTCCGCTTTAAGTTTCTTGGCTTTTGCGCTGTGACATTCGTAGCAATGCTCGGCGAGAATCGGCCGCACATTTTTTTCAAAGAACTCGATCTCCGCCGGCCTTGCATCGTCCGCATGCAGGTCGCGCGACTCCATTGCCACAAGGATTGAGGCAAACACAAGCGCAGCGCTGAGTTTCCCAAAGAAATGAGTCCTCGGAATCTGATTCGTTATCACTTCGGATCGCATAGGCCGCCCAATTGACGGATGTTCGGAATGAACGAACAAAGTCGAATGCCTGCTTTAAGCCACTTCGCTATCCCCTATTCTGGCAACCATTTGAGCGTTGTCCAGTTTGAATGGCCTAATGAAACAGCGGACCTGTAAAACTCGATCAGACAAGGCGATTGACCTGTAAAATTTGGCCCAATTCACCGAATCAATCAGTCTCGACCAGTCGGTTTTTCTCAGCCCATTTGATCCTCGCCAAGTAGACGCTCGGCTCGCCAGCAGCAGCCTTGCGACGACCGGCGGTGGCCCAAGTTTCATCCGAGGTGATGTTGCAGACACCGAAGTTTCCGAATCCGTCTTTAAGTTTTGGAAGAAGCACCTGCTCGGAACTGCGAATGACTTGCAGCGATTCGTGATCAACGCGTGAAATCAATACAGGAGATCGATGCCGAAAAATCTCGTCGTTATCGACCCCGCGCCTGGTGTACGCCAAAAACAGTCCATCCGAGTGGGTGCCCCAATGCTGCTGCGTGTTGTAATTCCCAAGCGGCTCTCCGTCATCAAACGTCCAAACTCTTGGCTCATCAAAATGCAATCCATCGCTGCTTGCAGTGACATACCCTTGCTTGTCATTTCGAAGTGTTAAATAGAATCTGTTTCGAAATCGGGTGAGCGAAGGTTCGCCGAATCCTCGCCCGAAATCGACGGACATCTCGTTTCCATGCTCCATGTAGGTCAGTTGCTTTCCGTCAAATTGGCATCGGACAATCGTCACACTGTGAATACTGTTGTTGTCTCCACCGAAATAGATGGGCAACAAGATTTCTCCGTTTGGCAAATCAACACGTTGTGTACAGCCGGCACGTGCATACCGGAACCGTGGATCGTTTGGCATTTTTAGCTTTTGCCAATCGCTCCACTGATGGGCGGTGGAATCATAAACCGAATAGGATGTATCGCTCGGACCGCCACGAATATCCCGGTTGATTTTTGGATCAAGCCAGAAAGTGGCACCCGTCAACAAAAGCTTCCTCGTGGGAAGGTGAAACGCGGGCGTTGAATCGACGGGAACTTCGATTAAGCCGCCGGGTTGCTCACGGCGTGCGAGCGAATCATGAGCCACGGGGCCATGCCAAGTTTGTCCCAAGTCATCGCTCCACATGCTCGAAATCCCGTGAAACATATGCGTTCCGCCGTCGTCCGTCAGTTGCATGGTTAACACAACGATTGGCGATCGCTGAGTTGAGACTTCCTTCTGCGGTATGACTCCGGGACGAACATGCATCCAATATCGTCCCTCAGGCGCCGCGGTTAGATGGGAAACTTCAATACTCGAAATGAGGGAGTCTTCACCAACAACACCAGCAGTCGGCCACATGACCGTGAACGCGAAAAGAAAGTTCCGAACGGATCTGGTGGTCATGGCAGTCGTTCTTTCCTCATTAACGTTGGCCCGTGTTCTTGACGGGGGCAGATTGTTAGCATTGGGACGGCAACCGATTGTTAAGCCTACATCTGCACATTGCGAGATACCAGCCGTTGATATCCCATACCATTGAATTCAAGAATGAGAACATGTGAGAATGACCAACGATCAATCTAAGTAGTTGGCGATTCCCATTTTGAAGCCAATCGAAGATGGCGTTTTCTGCAAAACACTCGCAACTGTTCGATTTCCTTGTTATTGGCATTCTCATTTGTCCAATGACAACACGCGGTGAAGACTGGCCGCGTTGGCGCGGGCCGGCCGGCAACGCGACTTCGTCGGAGAAAGATCTTCCAGTCGAATGGGATTCGACGCGAAACGTGCGTTGGAAGGTGGAGATTCCAGGTGATGGGGTCTCATCGCCCATTGTGTGGGGCGACAAGATTTTTGTCACTTCGTCGTTGGATTATGGGCGTGATCGTATCTTGCACTGTCTCGACCGGAATTCGGGGCAGACCCTTTGGTCACAGAGCATCCATGACGACGATCCCGAATTGACGTCGGCTCTTACCGGTTATGCTGCGCCGACAGCTGTCACGAATGGCAAACAGGTCGTGGCGTTCTTCGGCCGTGGCGGACTTGTTTGCTACGACCTTGGCGGGAATCAACAATGGCATCGCCGCTTCGGGGAATTTGAATCGGAATTGGGAATCGCGACGTCGCCGATCATCCATGGCAATCACGTCATTCTCGTATGCGATCACGACGGAACGCGATTCTCGACATTTGATTCATTTCTCATCGCAATCGATCTGGCCTCCGGCAAGACAGCCTGGAAAACCGATCGACGTGGGCTGTTCCGTTCGTGGAGCACGCCGATTGTCGTACCGACCGCAGGTGCCCAATCCGAGATTGTTGTTAACGCGCAGGACGAGTTGAGAGGATATGATCCGGCAAATGGCACTTTATTGTGGCAAGTGACCGGCATGACCGGTTGGGTCACGCCGTCGCCAGTTTTTGCGGACGGTTTGATCTTTGCGACGTCCGGCCGCGACGGACCGACGCTCGCGGTCAAACCTGGTGGTCGGGGCGATGTTTCCGAGTCCCATGTCGTCTGGAGAATCGATCGGGGATCTCCGTACGTATGCTCCCCACTTTGCTACCAGGGATTGTTATACGTTCATAGCGAACAGGGCATTTTGTCCTGCTACGAAGCGGTCAGCGGTGAGGTGCAATACCGTCAGCGTTTGGGGGGAACGTTTAAATCTTCCGGAGTCGCGGGCGACGGAAAAGTCTATTTGCCGAACGAGCAAGGGGAAACCGTAGTGCTTGCAGCGGGCCGTGAATACCGTGAACTCGCGCGATGTCCCCTTCAAGAAGAATCTTTGGCATCACCAGCCATTTCGGGCGGTACGATATTCTTGCGAACCTTGAACAATCTGTATTGCATTGAAGAGCAGAAATGAATCGGCTGCGCTTCGAAACGCATCAACTGACCGAGATACGATTCCAAACGCGTCACGATGGAACCCGACCCCCCGGTAATCTTCTCAACGGCATTTGCTGGAATTACGAGATTTCGCGGAACTTGCATGGGCAAGCGGTGTTACCCACTGGTCTATGAAAAAACTGCGCGAATCCGAGAACGTGCTTGATTGAAAATTTCAGCAGGGCATAATGAACATTCAGGACGTTTCAGGCCTTCATTCCAGTCGTACAAAGTGAGGCATTAAGGAGCCAGCCATGAGAAGAAGCCAGTTCGTTGTCGCGTTGTTCTTGATCTGTATTGTCGCAGTCAGCATTGGTCCGGCCACCGCCGCCAATCTGTCGGAAGGGACTCCCGATCTCAAATCGGCCGGCCCCCTGGCATTCGGACCAGACGGTGTTCTGTTCGTCGCGGATCCCCAAGGAGCTGCGATATTCGCCATCGACACTGGAGACAATTCCGGCACGCCATCCAGAATCGATGTTGAAGGGGTTGGTGCCAAAGTCGCCGCAATGCTGGGCACAACAGAGCGGGAAGTCATGATCAACGATCTGGCTGTGAACCCATCGAGCGGGAACGTCTACTTGTCCGTTTCTCGTGGTCGAGGACCGGACGCCAAGCCAGTTTTGATCCGAATTGACAGCGATGGAAATACTTCTGAGTTCGAATTGGCTAACGTGAAGTTTGCCAAGGCAGCTTTGCCGAACGCGCCTGATCCGTCTGCAAAAGACCGGCGCAACCGCAGCCTAAGAACTCAATCCATTACCGACCTGGGATATGTTGATGGACAAGTCTTCATAGCAGGGCTATCCAATGAAGAGTTCGCCTCGACTTTGCGGTCGATTCCGTTCCCCTTCTCCGATGTTAACAAAGGCGCCGGCGTCAGAATATTTCATGGGGCTCATGGCCGCTTCGAAACAGGATCGCCGGTCAGGACATTCACACAATACAAAATTGCTGGTGAACCGCATTTGCTGGCAGCCTATACGTGCACGCCTCTTGTTAAGTTCCCAGTTTCCGCGCTGAAGCCCGGCGAGAAAGTCCAGGGCACGACGATTGCCGAACTCGGTAACCGCAACAACCCATTGGACATGGTCGTCTACGAGCAGGGTGGCAAGGACTATGTCCTGATTGCCAACACCAGTCGCGGGGTCATGAAAGTCACGACGGACAACATCGAGGGGATTGAAGGCATTACTGAAAAGATCGGCGGTACTGCCGGTCTCAAGTACGAAACGATCGATTCACTCCAAGGAGTGACGCAACTCGACCGACTCGATGACAAGAACGCGGTTATCCTCGTTCAGAATGATTCCGGCGAGCAAAACCTCCAAACGATTGCCTTGCCGTAACCTCGCAACCCGTTGAAAATCAAGCGCACAATGAAAAGCCAATCTTTTCATTGTGCGCGTTTTTTATCCCCGACAAACCCGCCAAGTAAGTGATTTTGGCGGAAAAACCGGATGCCGCCATGTTGACTCGACTTCCTCAATCGGCAAAACAAACGAGCCGATTGTATCGCCAGGAATCGGCCAACTGCCATACCGCAATCGACGGTCGTCGATTCGTGAAGTCGGCACTAGCCGGATTTGTGCTGCTCGCCACATTTTCGCTGTCTGTTTTTGCAGATGATCGACCGCTTCGATCACAAGACGAAAGCCGAGAGCAAAGTGGAATCGAGTCTACAATTCTTGCCATCGAGCTTATTCGCTCGGAGCTCGATGGCGATGAGTACTTCGAAATCAAAGGCTTTGATCCGCCGCCGCTGGCGAGATTCGCTGCGACGAATCCCGGTTTTCAGGCATGGAGCCATTTCGTTCCGGTCGTCGTCGCTGACGGAAAGGCAAATAGCTCGGTCCCCATGCTGGGGAAATACACGATCATCGAGGGGATGATTCGCTTTAATCCCCGGTTTCCACTTCAAGAAGGGCTCAGTTATCGCGTGCAGTTCGACGCCGCAAAGGCTCCGTTTGTGGGGGGCACACGCGAACGGCAATTGGTGACAAAGACCTTCACGATCCCCAAGTCATCGAATCGCGAGCCGGTACGAGTGCGCCGTATTTTCCCGTCTTCGGATACGCTTCCCGAAAACACATTGAAATTCTACATTCACTTCTCTGGGCCGATGAATCGTGGCGAAGCCTACAAGCGCGTTCACCTGATCCATTCCAGTGGTCGGGAGATAGATTCACCGTTTCTGGAACTTGGCGAAGAGCTGTGGGATCCCTCTGGGACTCGATTTACTTTGTTCCTCGATCCCGGGCGTATCAAACGGGGGCTTCAACCTCGCGAACTTTTCGGTCCTCCGTTGGTTGAAGGTGACTCGTATACACTGCTTGTCGACAAAGAATGGACTGCCCCCAACGGTAGTCAACTTCGTGAGTCGTATCGAAAGTCGTTTCGAGTTTTCGCACCAGATGATATTCAACCGGCGATCGACAATTGGAAGGTACAAACGCCATCAGCAGGGACAACCGAGCCACTTCAGATTCGATTTGAAGAATCATTGGACGAAGCATTATTGCAACGAATGCTGGTTGTCAGATCCGCTGACGGCCGTCCCGTTCGGGGAACAATCAAAGTCAGCGATCACGAAAAATCGTGGGACTTTGAACCTGAGGCAGACTGGCAGCCTGGCCCGTATCAAGTTGATATCAACGCCGCTTTAGAAGACGTCTCCGGAAACAGTATCGGCCGCCCATTCGAAGTCGACTTGTTCCGCAAAGTTGAAAGAGAAGTCAAAAGCGACTGGGTGTCGATACCGTTTGAAATCAACGGCAATTGACGAGAGGCCACTTTCAATCATTTCAACAAATGTTGCGTGTGGCTTCGCGCCGGTCGGGGGCATTCACAGTACAGCAGTTTGATGACTGCGTATTACACTGACTTGTGGCCGCGGCAGCCGCGTTTCGGTCGATGATCGTTGTCTCCCACGAGCCAGAAACGCCCACGAGAAAAAGCAAACCGCTCAAGCGCAAGCCTTTATTGCTGTGGATCTCTGATGCCAATTTCAATTGTCGACAACAAGGCCAATGTGGCCCAACCGGTCGTCGACATTCGCTGGGCATAACTGACCGAACCTGACGGCCGCGTGGTCTCGATCCAGCTTCCATCCTCAAGCTGTTCGGCAATAAGAAAGTTTCGGCCACGTTCAATTCGGTTGGTCCAAATTGTCTTGCCATTGTCGATTGGAACTGAGCGCGAGAGTCTGACTAATGCCAGCAGCACAATGGCCGTATCGAATACTTCCGGCTGAGAGTTCTTGAATGGGCCCCAACCGCCGTCGGGCGATTGACCCTCAGCAAGAAGTTGAAGAATGTCCGCGAGCATTTCGCGGTCATCTTGCGCATCGAGCCAAGTTGTGTCAAAAACCGCAGCCGCCGAATCGAGCACCGATTTCGGATGATTCGCGCGCAACCATTCCTGCGATTTGTTGAGTGCCTCCTGATAGCGACGTTGGTCGGCTTGCATCAAGATTTTTCGGGAGACCGCTGTGGCGAGGTACTTCCCATAGGTTACGGGCGTTCCGACAAGTCCACCGGAATCGACATCCCAGGACCCTTCCTTTGTTTGCAATGCCGCTACAAGTTCTGCGGCCGGCTGCAATGGCTCTCGGTCGTTGTCCGCACCATGGTCGACCGCCGCTGACAGCGCAAAGGCAAACTGAATCGCTGCCAACTTCTTGTCACTAAACTCACCGTCCGGCCCGTTCTCCTTCCATCGATTGGGAACATCAAGCCATAGGGTTGTTGCCGTCAGTGCCTCATCGGCAACCGTGAACCCCTTCCGCATGGCGGTGTACAGTGCGCGGGCACCATCGCCATTGTTATGGCAGGAAAAGCAATGGTTCTCGGGTTCCCACGCCGGCACCTCTTTCTGAAGAAAACTGACTGCCTGTTTGATGGCTCGATCGGTGGGAGAATCATCAGCGGCCGACAAGATTGTTGCGTTGCAAATACAAAGCAAAGCGCAACCAGTTCGGTAGATTGCATGCCAAGCGACGCATCCCAGGGTGCGATTTGATACGAATTGCCGATTGCATTTCTGAAACATCGAGAGTGTCCGGCACGCCCTGTTGCTTAGTCAATTCTCTCCATAATTATGACATTTCAGACAACGATGAGCACATACAAAACCGCCAGAACGATTTGCATGGCCGCAAAAGGAACGGCAACTTTGACAAACCCGATGAAGGACAAAGACAATTTCTGACGCAGGATGATTGTCATCGCAACAACAGTCGACGCCGACCCGATGGGCGTGATGTTACCACCCAAATTAGCGCCAAAAATGACACACCACCAATACCGAGAAGCACTTGGATCGGGTTCTGTTGCCAAGACTTGAGGGTCGGCTTGAAGAATCTTGGCCAGCATGGCCGCCAAAGGGATATTGTCGGTGACTGAACTGGCGACTGCGGAGCTGACAAGTAACAACGCCGCTGCGATATCCGCCTGCAGTTGCAACATGGCGGCGATTCCTTTGCCGATGACCGCCAACACCTGCGCTTGCTCCATAACGTTAATGACGACAAATAACCCTGCAAAGAAGGCCAACAGATCCCAGTCCATGGCGGCGTAAAATTTGTCGACTTCGTTCCGATAGAACAACAGCATGATTCCGGCAAACAATAATGCAATGAATCCCATTCCCAATTTGTCGAGATTCCAGGGCAATGCAGATTGACCGGCCAAACACGCGATAAATGCCACGAGCACGGCCACGGAAACCCAAAAGAACTTTTCGCTGGGAATGTTTTCGTTTTCATCGAATCCGGAGACCAGCTCGCGAGCCGATTGTCGCTCTTCTTCCGTATTGAGACCCGAAATTTTGAATTTCCACTTCGCCATGAATAAGGTGGCAATTGTGGTAACGAGGACGTAGGGAGCGGCGACCACGAAGAATTTGACAAACGAAATCCCAGCCGTCTTGCCGACGATAATATTTGGCACACTGCTGATAAGAGTCAGCAGACCACCGACGTTGGTCAACAAACCTTCGACAAGCAGAAAGCCGAGTAGCAACTCTGGGCGTTTGAGTTTATTGAGCGAGACAGTCGTCAAACTACCGATGATGATCATCGCTGTGACGTTGTTGAGTACGGCAGAAAATAAAACTGTCAGCGCTCCGTACGCCATTAACAATTTCCAGGGGTCCCCACCGGACTGTTTGGTGAGTTTCACCGCCAACCAGGTAAACACGCCGGATCGGCTTGTGACTTCAACGAACAGGCTCGCTCCCAGAATAATCGTGATGACTCCCCAATCGATTGCCGGTATGTAGACGGGAAGTTCGACATGATGGCCATTGGGGAGCGTGATGGCACCAAATGGAACGAGTCGCAGATCCAAAACATTCGCGATGATGGTTTCGGAGATTAAGCAGACTCCGGCGAACAAACCGACAATAATGGATTTTCGCGCATGCAGTTTCTCTTCGAATGCAAGAGCGGCGATCATTAACGCCAACAGCAGCGCAAAAAATACCGTTACGCCCCCCGGTACCTGTGCCGCCGCTTCGGCATGTTCAACCTGTGCTAACAGAAGTCCATGCATCCTGGATTCCTTCCCCAGCGAGACGATTGCGAGAGTGAATTGTCATTCACTTCGTCTCGGGTCAACCATTCAAACTCAAAAACTCACAGGCAATTGGGGTTTCGAACGTACGGTGGCAAATCAGCCAATCGATGAAAGCCTAGGCCGGCTACAGCGTATTGCGCTGACTTGTGGCCGCGAAAATCGCGTTCTTTTCTATGATCGCTAGTTCCCACGAGCCAGAATCGCCCACGAGACAAAGTAAACTGCTCTATTCGCCTTGATTCGCTTCCCTTCTGAGTGGAACGGGCGATGACCGGCTCGCAGACGGCTCAGTCAAGATTGATATTCACAACAACAGCTGTGCCACGTCGATCATTTCGACTGCGATGGAATAAGCCATACCATGCATGGCCAATTGCTCGTCATCCTTAGTATTCATGACCAGCAGATCGATATCGTGACTTTCGATAAGTTGGCCATATTCTTTCAAATGATGTCCGCGAGTGATGCTGGTATGGAATTCCGTACCAGTGGACTCTTGTTTGAGTTCCTCAATACACGACTCGATGAAATGTTCCGCTTCGCTAAGAAGCTGATCGTTTATGAGTTGCCGAGCCTGCTCGGTTTCAATTTCGGGTATTCTTTCAATGGCGCGTATGTATCGGTTAAATACGGCATCGTCTTCCACGTGGCAGAGCCACAATTCGCCCCGTTGCGGGCAAAAGCTTGCACCATAGTTCACAAGACGGCTATCGCCGGCAATGTGGTCGGTCACGACCATCACATTGCGGCATTGATGATTGTTCAGCGACACACGATTGCCCGCTGCTCCTGGAAGGAGCAAGACAGGCACGGTCGTTGCCTGCGTTAACACATCCACAAAGACTCCCAGGCTATGCCGGGGAACAAGCTCACGCTCCTGCAAATGTCGGCTTGTCACAATCAGGTCGGTCGGATTCGCCGAAAGAAACTGCAGCAGGTCAGATACCGAATCGTAATCGGCCCCTAATACGTGACGTCGTGTCGTCGCCGTTTCGAGATGCGGCAAGAACGCGAACAGCTCCGACTCTTGAGCTCTTGCATCATCGGCAGTCCCGTCTGTCACTAATGTCAGCGAAGAAATCGGGATGTCTTGGTACTGAAATGGGTCGCGTGCTGCACGCTTGAAGCGCGATTCAAACTCATCAATTTGGTCAATTTCACGATTCGACATGTCTGACTGCCTATCGTCTGATCGCCCGTCGAATAATCCACTGGTGTTCTATCGAACCGCGATCATATTGCCAAGCATCACCGGAAACAACAGTCGGGCGACACAGCGAATTTTCCGTTGCGCAATCGGCAATCGCTTGAGTTCGCTGCAATTTCGTGGTTTGCTACAGTTGCAAAATCACGAGCTGCAACTTTCGGCAAAGGAACAGGCATGGCAACCCGCATTTGCGTTATTGCATTCTTGTTTGCAGGTTTCACGCAAGAATTGTTAGCCGACGAGCGTGACGAAACTCGTCGCTCGATCGACACGACACGCGGCGACAGCATGATTGCGGCATACTTTGCTGACGAAACCCGCAAGCTAAGCGCTCGATGCCTTTCCGATATCGAATCGCTTGAAGACTGGAATCGAAACAAGACCGCGTATCGACAGCAGCTGTTTGAGATGCTGGGGCTGGATCCGCTTCCTGAACGGTCGCCGCTAAATGTCGAGATCACCGGCCGGATCGAACATGAGGAATTCTTCGTTGAAAATGTCCAATTTCAATCTCGCCCGGGACTGTATGTCACCGGCAATCTGTACACTCCTAAGAATCTCACCGAAAAGGTACCGGCAATTCTGTATGTTTGCGGGCATGCGCGAGTTAAGGAAGACGATATTAGCTTCGGAAACAAAACTGCCTATCAGCATCATGGGGGGTGGTTCGCCCGAAATGGGTATGTCTGCCTGACGATCGACACTCTACAACTCGGCGAAATTGAAGGAATCCACCACGGGACATACCGCTACGGAACGTGGTGGTGGAATTCGCGTGGTTACACCCCCTCGGCCGTTGAAGCCTGGAACTGCATTCGCTCGCTCGACTACCTACAAACGCTCGAACAAGTCGACCCGGATCGAATCGGTGTCACAGGGCGATCAGGTGGCGGCGCCTACAGCTGGTGGATTGCTGCCTTGGACGAACGAATTAAGGCCGCAGTACCGGTTGCCGGAATCACGACTTTGCAAAATCATGTTGTTGACGGATGCGTCGAAGGTCATTGCGACTGCATGTATGTGGTGAACACCTATCGCTGGGACTACGCACAATTGGCGGCACTTGTCGCACCACGACCCTTGCTGATTTCCAACTCCGACAAGGACCGCATTTTTCCGCTGGATGGCGTTGTGGAAGTATATTCCAAAGTCCGCAGAATCTACGGGCTACACGACGCTCTGCCAAACATCGGGCTACAAATTACAGAAGGACCGCACAAAGACACGCAGGAACTGCGGATCCATGCCTTTCACTGGTTCAATCGGCACCTCAAAGGCGAAGATCCTTTAATTGAGACAACTGCGGTCAAATTCTTCGAACCGAAGCAATTGCAGGTCTTCTCGAAACTTCCCGCAGACGAACGAAACACGACGATTGATGATTCGTTCGTGCCTCAAGCTCCACAGCCGGATGTTCCAGATTCGAAAGTCGCTTGGAAAGAACAAAAAGAGAAGTGGATGAGCGCGTTGCAGCAAAAATGTTTCGCCGGTTGGCCCGATGATCAAGAACGAGCTTCAAACAAGGTTTCGAAGGCGTTCTCGGTCGAGCGAAACGGTGTGAGATTCGCAGCTTTTGATTTCGACAGCCAATCGACGATCCGGTTGCGTCTTTATGTCGCACACCGAGCCGGTCTTTCACCCGCTGACCTCGACCTGATTGTGCTAAACGTGCTCGACGACGACGGCTGGTCCGAGTTCTTGTCAGCGATGCAAGTCGCGTTTCGAGAACAGTTGGCCGGTGAAAATCTACCCGAAGAAGACCGCAGCGATTTCCAAAGTTTGAAACAGACGTTCGAATCGTTCAAATGGGGAATGGCCTACGTCGCACCACGCGGAGTTGGTCCGACTGCCTGGGATCAGTCCGAACGCAAACAGGTCCAACATCGTCGTCGGTTCATGCTACTCGGACAAACTCTCGACGGCATGCGGGTTTGGGATGCGAGGCGTGCCGTGCATTCGCTGCGATCAATCGACGGAATGAGCGAAGTGCCGATCTGGTTGCAGGCAGAGGGATCGATGGCAGGAATCGCACTCTATACAGCACTGTTTGAGCCGCGTATCAGGACGATCGACTTGTATGGATTGCCGACATCGCACCACGACGGCCCGTATTTCTTAAATGTGCTGCGATTCTTGGATATTCCTCAAACGGTTGCTATGACGGCCGAACGCACACAGGTGCGCATCTATCAGGAAGACGAAATGGGCTGGGAGTATCCCAAAGCGGTCGCTGAAGAACTTGGGTGGAATGCGAAGCAAATCGACATCCGCAAGCCACCTTCTGAACAATGACAAATGTCCCTGCCTGACAGGCGGGCCTGAAGCGACTGTCGATCCGTGGGTTTCCCTAGGAATATTCGTGGTCCGACCGGTTTTCGTCGTCAGTGTGGCCCCATACAATAAATCCCATCGAGGGATCAACACCTCGATGTGTCTCAAAAACGCAGCAGTAACAAGGAAAAACTACCGTGAATCACCCAGCCGCAGGCCGTGCACCATTACCCGATCCAACAGTTCTGATGACGGAAGGTTGGCATTGCTTGCATGTTTACTATCGTGTTAATCAATCGGAACTCTCTCGGCTCGATGCTCAGCAACGTGCCGAGGGCCGGGAACAGCTTTGCACGATTTTGGATCCCAGTCGCGACGGGGCGCCGCAGCGAATCCAATCGTCAATCGTTTCCGGACATCGCGCCGACTTCGGATTGATGATGCTTGACCCGGATCCCTTGCGAATCGACAGCGTTGCGCAGTCCATACGATCGAGCGCTCTCGGATCCGTACTCGACGCGACATACTCCTTTGTTTCGATTACGGAAATCTCCGAGTATGTGCCGACAGTCGAGCAATACGGGGAAAAACTAAGACTCGACGGTACAAGCCCCGATGATCCGAGCTACGCCGCGAAAATCAAAGCGTACGAGCAACGGTTGCCGGCCATGAATAAGCAGCGACTTTATCCGGATCTTCCGCCATTTCCCGTGACATCGTTCTACCCGATGAACAAAATTCGCGATCCCCACGCCAATTGGTACACCCAACCCTTTAGTGCCCGTTCATCGATGATGGCCGAACATGCGACCAGCGGCATCAAGTTTGCCGGCCGCGTCTCGCAATTGATTACAGCATCGACCGGTTTCGACGACTGGGAGTGGGGAGTCACACTGTGGGGGCGATCTCCCGAGGACATCAAAGAGATCGTGTACACGATGCGGTTCGATACCGCTTCAGCAAAGTATGCCGAGTTTGGTTCCTTTTACCTCGGCTATGTAGCGACAGCTGAAGAGGCTCTGAATCACTTGCAGATTTCGTAGCCGCGAGCCTTCGAATCTTCAAAGAAAGAAAACGGCCGGGGCATTCAGCGCCCCGGCCACCGCCTTGCAGGGTAAATCGGAATAATTGGCTATCGTCGGAAGCGATAAGCCTTATTGGTTTGGTCAAAGTCGGCATCAGCTAAAGAACGGTCGAGCTGAATGTCCGTGTAGGTGTAGTGTTCGATCAACGTTTTTTCGTCGATCTGTTCCTTCGTCAGGTCTTTGTCGGCGTCGCTGGGCCATGTGTATTGCCGGCAAAACACGGGCAATGCTAGTTCCGCATCGATGTAAACTTCGGACTTACGGTAGACGTCCGAGATTTCGGGGCTGGCATACTCAATTTCGAAATAATAGCATTCACGATCGTTGAATTTTTGGCCGGCAACCATGAAGCAGCGATGCTTATCGAGATTCTGAAGATCCCATTTCCGGACTAATGTGTTGGTCCGGGCAAGTTCGAGCAAACCAGCCTTGGTGATGGGATGCCGCGCCTCTGACATGGCCACAGCACCGGTCGGGTTCAATTTGATCGCAGGAAGCAGCCGAGCCTTCCAGCCGCCCGGATGCACGATCATGTCGCCTGCATTTGCGCCGTCAACATAAAGCAGCTCGCGTCCTTTATCGCCGGACAGCCATTTCATGTAGACACTAAATGGAGCGTGACGGACCTTCATTTCCATCACTTGCCCGTCGCTGAGCGTACCGCCAATTCGTTCTTGCTTGTAGAACATTGTCGTATAGGTTGGAATCTTTTCGAGCTGTTGACTTCCTTTTTCAATCAACAGCATGTTGAGCAGAATCGCCATGCGTCCCTGCAGCACATCGGGATTGGATGGAATGCTGTGTGCCGCCGATTCGACCCCTTCACCTGAATCATTATCGGCCGCCTCTCCATTCGTGGATTCTGTGGCAGAATTCGCGAGTATCGGCATCGGAGGCGGTGGTGCTGAGATGCGGGCGGTCAGTTCAGAAATGTTCGATGCCGTACCCGCAGCGTCGGCGCCGACAGGCTCGGGATCGAAATTGAAGTAAAGGAACGTTACCGCTGAACATGTTATCAGCGAAGCGAGAAAGTTCGGCCCACGGGAACTCTTTCGCACAGGTGAGTGTGCAGAGGTGGTTCGCGTCATGCGGATTTGCCCTCGATTTATGCGTCCCGCATAGAATCCTGAAATGGCTGCGGCGGAACGAGACTATGTGCGACAACGAAAACTGGTTTCAGGTCGCTACGTGTTAATGTGGATAACTTGACGGGAGATTTCCGGTGCGAGAATCGTTGTTCTCAGCCATAACCCGTATTTCAGGCCGAAAGTCGGCTTGTTGTTACAATTCGGCTCCAGCCTTGCGGACTACTTAAGCAATTCTCGCTCGGTAGGAAAATCGTCGCAGCGAAGCGAAAGGTATCTTCCGAGACGACCTATTCGACCAATTCCAGTGGGAGATTTTCGGACAAGCGCCTAGATCGCCTAGACTGTCAGGCAATGCGTCTATGTCCGGCTGGTGCGTGACGATCGGAGAACGCCGGTAAAGTTTGTCAGTCCTTTACGGGTTTCTTCGGCGACCGTTTTTGCAAGTTAAGGCGATTCTGAAAGCGAGGGACCAATTCAATGATCACCTTTGTGCCCAAGGGGGGAATTCTCTCGGTGTCGGCCTCGAATAAGAGATTCTCTTCACCAGATGCTGAACTTTCGAATCCTAAATCGAGAGTTGCCGTCGGAAAGTTGGCAACGCATATCAAATCGCCGCCTTCCGCCTGATAGGCGCGCTGCCCCGTCTTGTCGTCAACATAGTAACCGCTGCCGGCAAAAACCCAATTGGCCTCTAAATTGACTCGCCGAGTTTTGCCATAGAACGAACGAATCGCATCACGAAAACCCTGATTCTCACTGAGAGACAGCAGTTCGTCACGCTGTGATTCAGTCATCGGGCCGTACCAGGTGAGTTCCTGATGTCGTTCGTCAAAGCGCAGCTCACTGTTTTTGGGAATCTTGACGCCGGCCGGCAGTTCTTCAAGATTTGCGACAAAGTATCGATGGACGGCGTTGCGGATCCAGTGCCCGGCTGAAACTCGATGAGGCGTCCCGTCCTTGTCTTCCCAGTGGAGAAAGATATCGATGATCTGCCCGGTCGCTGGTTGAAATTCAGGTGCATATCGAGCAGTCGTGCCCGACTTGGCTCCCAAAGCGAGCAGTCCCGCATGCACCACATAAGCTTTCGCATCAAGGGAAAGAATGGCTTCGTGCTCCTTAGTCCGCTTGATACAGCACAGCATTTCCAACAGACCTTCTCGAAGCACAACTTCCGAGTGCAGCAACAATCGCTTGCCGGGAACATCCAAAAAGACGGTTTCCTTTTGGTTCAATGCCACGGGGGCGCGCTCGGTCGGTTGTGTCGTCGTTTCGGAAGGGCACTCTGCCGTAGCCGTGGGCCGATTGTCGATTGGTTCGCGTGACTCGTCCGCCGTACTAACGGCGCTGCTTGCGAGAGCAATGACGAATGCAAATAAATCGATTCGGGTTCGCATACGAGATTTCCTTACACCGAAATTGGAGTTTCTTGCTGAACCGATTGAAGTCGCCGAGTTCTCAATCGTGAATGAAGTCATTGGCTGTCGCCAATCCACCTGTCGAAAACCGACAAGCTTCCACCTGTTATCCGATGAATACGACGATTTCGCGAAGGATAAGTAACTACCAAGACGCAGAATTTTCAAAATTTTATACAGTCATCGATTCCAGTACTCGAGAAAAGGCCCCCAACGTGCCCGCATCAAACAGCACGAACCGAACTAATTCCGGTCGCTGTTTCGTAACGACAAAGTCGCGAACTGTAGAAAGCGAGACATCAGCCGCCAGGTCAGACGGGTAGCCATAGACTCCAGTGCTAATGGCCGGAAAAGCGATGCTTTGACAATCGTTGACGACAGCCAACTCGAGGCAGCGTTGGTAAGCCGATTCGAGCAAGTTCGCTTCCTTTCGAATACCACCACGCCACACCGGCCCGACTGCGTGAAAAACGTACCTCGCATTCAGATTCCCGGCCGCGGTCACCACGGCACTACCAGTGGGACAACCGTCGGGATATTGCTTTTTCGTCTCCAGCATTAGCGATGGCCCCGCGGCCCGATGAATGGCTCCATCGACACCACCGCCACCCACCAGCTGTTCGTTAGCCGCATTGACAATGGCATCGGTCTTCTGGTGCGTAATATCACCTTGTACGAGTTCCACCCAACAGATTCCGAATTGTGCAAGCATGCTCGCGATCCTCGGTAACAGAGTTTGGCGTGAACTGCGGAAAAAGATCATCCAACAAGAATCAACGGCAATACGTACAACATTATAAGAACCCGTCAAAATGGAATGTGATCATTTCTCTTCCAAAAGTATTCTTGCAAATAGTCCGCCCCATTTCCGCCAAGTCGGAATCATTCCCATCAATCAATACCAAGCGAATTGCAAAAATCCTCCTGCACCAGAATAATTGGGCCGATGTACGAATTCGTACGGCCAGCAACTATTGGCCATCATTGTCGAAGCTTGAAATGCAATTCTCGTGATCCGAGTTTTACTACTCATTCCGACACTCGACCGCAGCGGAGCCGAAAAACAGTTTATGCTGTTGGCTGCGGGGCTACCGCGTGAGCAATTTGAAATTCGTGTTGTTGCATTAACCAGGGGTGGGCCCTATGCCGACGAACTGCAATCGCTTGGCATCCCTGTAACGATCGTTGGAAAGCGATTCAAATTTGATCCCTCTGCAGCCTATTCGCTGCGCCGCCTATTGAGGGAGTTTCAGCCCCATATTTTACATACTTGGCTATTTGCGGCAAATTCCTACGGAAGGATGGTCATTGATTCGAGAAGTCCTCCCAAAGTTATTGTTTCAGAACGTTGTGTGGACACATGGAAGGGCACTTGGCAGCGATGGGTTGACCGTAGGTTATTCCATCGTACGGCGAAACTGGTCGGTAATTCGCAGAGCGTCGCAGACTTTTACCGAGATCTTGGATGCCCGCCGGAAAAAATTGACGTGATTCCAAACGGAATCGAGGCTCCCACCCCCGCGACCATTAGCCGGAAAAATGTCTTAGCAGCCGTCAATATTCCCGCGGATGCGCAAGTCGTGACTTTCATTGGCCGATTGGCAAAGCAGAAACGGGTCAACGATCTCATCTGGTGTATGGAGACACTTCAGCACCTAAGCCCACGGGCGCACTTGCTAATCGTAGGCGACGGGCCCGAGAGACGCCGGTTGGCAGACCTTGCCCATCAAAGCCGAGTCGCCCCAAGTATCCACTTCGCAGGACACCGTCCGGATACGCCGAATCTGCTATCGGCCACCGATGTCTTTTGCCTGGCCAGCGATTTTGAAGGGCAATCGAACAGCCTCATGGAAGCCATGGCTGCAGCCGTTCCCGTTGTGGTCAGCGATATTCCGCCGAACCGCGAATTGGTCACCGATAGAGAAACGGGGCTTCTCGTCAAGGTCGGAGATGTTGTCGGATTCGCGCAATGTTGCCACCGATTTCTGGCCAATCAAGAATTGTCGCGTCAGATAGGTAACGCGGCGCGATCCCTTATGCAAGACGATTTTAGTATCAAGCAAATGGTCGATGCCTACTCAGCACTTTACCAAGAATTGGCAGGCGGGAAATAGGCCATCGACCGCCCCGGTAACGCTACAGATGAATGGAACTGACAACAATGCCAACAGAGGCCCACAGAAGCATCGGCCTCGGAAATTACTTTCGTTTGCGTGCTAAAGCGATCTACTTTTTCTTGTTGGCGTTTCTGGCTCGTGGGAGCCACCTACCATAGAACAAAACTCGTGTGTCGCGGCCACAAGTCAGCGTAATACGCTGTGACTCTCACTTATTGATTCTGATTCTTTGTCGAAAGTCTGTTTGATGTGTGGAATCGCCGGTGCTGCTTGGAGCCAAAACGGCCAGCCGCTTGATCATCAAGTCGTCCAACAGATGACGGCAGTGCTGTCGCATCGCGGGCCAGACGACGACGGTATTCACATTGCCGGCAATCACCAACGATCCGAATCATCAGGCGCGGCACTCGGTTTTCGCCGTTTATCCATTATCGATTTGGCGGGCGGGCACCAGCCGCTGTCGAATGAGGACGAGAGCATTTGGATCGTATTCAATGGCGAAATCTACAACTATCGGGAGTTGCGTTCTGACCTTAAGACCAAGGGGCATCAATTTCGGACGGAGAGCGACACCGAAACAATCGTGCATCTCTACGAAGATTACGGCGCCGACTGCGTTTTACATCTGCGCGGGATGTTCGCCTTTGCAATCTGGGATGGCAACCAACAACGGCTCTTGCTGGCGCGCGATCGATTAGGCCAGAAGCCGCTTGTTTATCACGAGCAACAAGATCGATTGCTATTCGCGAGCGAACTAAAAGCCATTTTGCAGGTTCCCGGGGTCAAACGCGAAATCAACCCTCGAGCCCTCGACCAGTATTTGGCCTATCAGTACGTACCTCACCCCGATTCGATCCTCAAAGGATTTCGTAAGCTGCCGCCCGCTCATCGAGCGATTTATACGAATGGAACATTACAAGTCGAACGGTATTGGAATCCCCCCTATTGCCTCGAGGAATTGCCTGCGACCGAACAACAGCAGATCGCCGTTGAAAACCAAAGGTTGGATTGGACTACCGAACGCTGGCGACAAGAACTGCGAGAAACTCTGACCGAATCGGTTCGCTTACGAATGCGGAGTGATGTCCCCTTGGGAGCATTCCTTTCCGGTGGAATCGACTCGACGATTATCGCCGGTTTAATGCAGCAACTTTCCGAACAGCCGATTCACACGTTTTCGATCGGATTTCCCGTCAAGAAATTCGATGAAACATCATATGCACGGCAAGCAGCAGAACGGATTGGTTCTCAACATCATGAGTCGATTGTGCAGCCGTCGGCTCTGGAGATTCTGCCAACCCTTATTTGGCATTACGATGAACCGTTTTCCGACAGTTCGGCGATTCCGACGATGTGCTTGTCCAAGATGACACGCGACTTCGTAACCGTGGCACTTTCCGGTGACGGTGCCGACGAACTGTTTAGCGGATACGACCGGTACCACGCCGTTCAGCTTTCCGGGCAGTTCGATCGCCTACCGGCTCCCATTCGAAATATGTTCGGCTGGTCGCTGTGGCAAAAGCTCCCCGCGTCGATCGAGCAAAAATCTTTGCGCCGGCGAATCAAACGGTTTCTGGCAGCCCTATCACAAAGTCCCGAACGGCGATACCTACGCTGGATCGGCATTTTTGATGAAGAGTCGCGTCGCAAACTCTACACAGACGAATTCGCCGAACAACTGGGAGACTTCGACGCATGCCAATTCCTACTCGATGCCTATGCTGACTGTGGTTCTCGCGACTTTGTCACACAAACTAGCTGCGTCGATGTCAAGACGTACCTCCCCTGTGATATTCTGAAAAAAGTCGACATTGCCAGCATGGCTTATAGTTTGGAATGCCGGAGCCCATTCCTGGATCACCGTGTTGCGGAACTCGCTGCGCAGATGCCCATTGAGCTGAAACGACGAGGCAAATGGGGAAAGCGTATTCTCGTCGAAACCTTTTCGGACATTCTGCCGCACGCAATTCAAACGCGTTCGAAAATGGGATTCGGCGTTCCGATCGACCATTGGTTTCGTGGTGAGCTAAAACCATTGTTGTACGAGACTTTATTGGATGATTCGACGGTATCGCGTGGCTATTTCCGAAAGGAGGCGATCGAAGAACTGATCGAACAACACGTCTCGCGGCAATGGGACCACAGCTATCGATTGTGGTCGCTCCTTTGCTTTGAGGAATGGCACCGAATGTTTCTCGACCCTGCCGAACCACCGTCGTCGCCGCCAAATTGAGCGCAGCGAACTCGCAGCTGGAGTTCTAAAGCAATGTACTTTTCTCGTGGGCGATCCTGGCTCGTGGCAGCCCACAATCATAGTACAAAACGCGATCTTCGCGGCCACGAGTCAGCGTAATACGCTATAGAGTTCGACCACCGATCGTCCCTTTCGGAGATCCCAGCAGAGCGTCACTCCTGAATCATGCCGATAAAACGTGCCCGCAACCAACTCGAGCGGCCGGCGAACCTCCTTGAGGGCGAAAGGAACGCCGCCCGAAGTGCCTTTCGGTACAATCCTGCCGCTCGCTGCAACATCGACCGTAAAGAGGGGACTGGCGAACGGGGCGTTGAAGGTAATTCGATTTTCGGATCGATCGATGCGCGTCAATTCTTTCGCCGCCCAGTATCGGGCGATCTCAGCGAGTTTCATCCAGAGCAGGTTGTTATTCCGAGCGTGAACACGACGGACAACTTCCTTAAAGATATTGAAGCCTAGCTCCTCGCCGTTGTAATAAATCCCGGGCCAGTGACACACGAGAATGGCGGGTTCACCACGATCGATCACTTCTGGGAGTCGGCCACCTTGCAAATCTTCGGTGATGAACCGATCGACCGACCCGGGCGTCACACCGTCCCATCCGCCGAACCAATCCCCCGTGCAACCAATGATCGATACGACGCACCGTGGATCGTTCGTCTCCAGCCCCGACGCATATTCGACGCGCGGAACAACGCTCCGCTCGTCCGTATACAAATGCCGAAAGTAGTGCGGGATCTCGGTCTGGTAAACATCACGGCACGCCTCGAGTGTGGATTGCGAAAGCTGAGGGAGTGCACGACTGCCATATCCACCGGGGGTCGTAAGCCCCTCACAATACAAGCCGGCATTTTTTAAAATCCGCAAACCGTAAGCAGCATAGTCGGCCAGTTCGTCGACGGAACGATCGACGCTCCAGCCCCAGTTTTCCATGAAATCGGCACTGCGCTTCGAATAGGGACGCCCCGTTCTGGTATTGATGACCCAAGTATGTGTGACCATTTCGGGATGAATATCCCAATCGGGTGCCAGGAAATCCCGGACCAGCTTGACACTTTCTTCGAGTTCTTTGCGGGTCCAGCCCGGCATCTCGCGGTCGACCCAACCCACACAAGCAGGATAAGGGACGACACTGTATTTGCCTTTGACACCATGTTCGCGGCACCACTCGCCAAACTTCCGCACGAAACTATCGGGAATCTCTCGCGGCAGCTTCCGCCAATCCTGCCGAAAGCGATCCGGAAAGACCTCGGCGAATTGCGGTATGCAAAAATGCGCCAAGTTCACTAAGCATGTGGAATCATCGATGATAAAACTGAGCGGGACACGGGCGCGCGGATTCAGAACTTTCACCGATGCGTCTTGCGGTGGACGATCACCGGGAACTTGAGCTGGCAGAAGCTTTACCGAAGGTCCAATGTTCGTCGTCACCGCCGCGCTTGTCGCCGCCGCCCACTTCAGGAACTGACGCCTACCAATTCCGCCGACGGTACTGCTGCTGAGATTGCCGGAATTCATCAGCAAAGGTTGTCGTTCCCAAGGCATGGCAACTCTCCATCAGATCCGGATGAAGATCTTCTGCCGATACAACCACAAGCAAATTAACCACAGGACGAATAGCCGCGCCGCATATTGCCACATGTCTGCGTAAGGATAATCTTCGCTAAACAAGTAGTACGTGATGGGCGGATCAATGTTGAGGTAGGCATCGACGGTTGTCAGATGAGTTTTCAGACTTTTTCCGACCCAAGGCTTGATCAATTGAGACATACAATACATGGCAATCGAATTCATTCCCACGACTTTTAATGGGAACGACCACCAACGAAATCCGAGGATGTCGATAACGAGGTAAAACATCGCCAGCATCCAGAATGTCCAGCCGCTGCTGAAAACGGCCCAGCTGGGGGTCCAAATGCGTTTGACGATTGGACACAAACTCCATGTCAATTGATCGCTACTGATCGGCCAGATCGTGGTGTCAATGGCCATCGACACCACGAAGCAAATCGCGCCCGCGCCCATTAGCCATTTGAACTTTTTGCGTTGCTTCCGTCGGCTGCGTAAGACGGTACCCGCCATCAAACCGAATAGCATCGTCGCCAGGGACGGAACAAAATTTAGGGTCTGATAGCCACCGCCGTTGACCCAATACTTTTTGCCATTCCATTCCTCTTCGCCTCGGGGAAATCGGTTCAACCAATCGCGATCAACACTTGCTGCCGCGTTAGTGTGTTTGTTCCAGTGCGCAGCGAGCCTATCGAATTGCGTCCACTCCGATTCATCTGCCCCGTGAACTTCAACGAGATACTGGGTGACTAATTCATATTCCCCTTCGGGCATCGTGTATTGATAGAAGAAATACCAGTAGCCTCCCAAGATGGCACAAATGCCGATGAATTGAGTCGGCAGACTACGACCATTAAACAAATACAAAAAGCTGTAGCCTAACCCTATTTGTGCAAGCACATTCGTGAAGATGAAATCTGTCTGTTTGTCGGTGGAAGAATTCGACGAAAGGAACACTCCAAGGGCAACGAGTACAAACGACCGCCATAATACGTGCAAGAACATGCGAATGTGAGACTGGCCAAACATGGTACGACGTGCGTAAGAATACGGCATCGCCACACCAACCATGAACATGAACGACGGCTGAATCAGGTCCCAAAAGGAGCAGCCAGTCCAAGCGGTATGACTAAACTGGTACGCGAGTGTCTGCCAAAGTGTCTTCCAAGCTCCGGTGTATGTCTCGTACTCGGTGCCGTCGAACTGGTTCATAGCCGCTTCACTGGCAGCGACCGCTGAAAAAGCAAATCCTCCCGAAGCCATTGCCAGCATAATGAAGCCACGGTAGGCATCGAGAGACTCGAGCCGTTTCGGCTTTTCCGCTTCAGCGATCCTTTCGTTTTCTTCACTTTCCAACCGTTTTTGGCGCACATCGTCGCTTTGTAATGGAATTGTTTTCGACGATTTGTCCTTGCTCGGCGCCATTGTAATACCTCTATCAAGAGATAGTTCGTGTCGAAGACGATGCTACACGGTATTCTACAGAGGGTTTGTAAACACCTCCAACAGGAAACAGCAACCGGCAATTCATAGGGGACATTGAGCGAATGCCAGAACTGCTAGCCGAAGCTAGCAATGGCATCGACGAATTCAACCTATGCACGAGAACCGAACGATGATTCGCAGAGATGAAAAGAAAAGCCAGCGGTATGCAACAAGCCATCGAATGCGAGTTGTGGCCAGTGTGGCTATTACTCTCGGAGCCGCGATCGCATTCCAGTTCCAAATGGAAGATCTCGAATCCGTGCGTGCTGGTTCGTCTCGTCCAACGGCACCAGAGAGCTCCAGGCCAGTGCTCAACCTGACAGTAATCGATGCTGAATCAAAAATGCCGATCCCGGCCCGCTTCAGCATCGAAGTCGACGACACTGCCTACTACCCATTGGAATTAAACAACCATGGCCTGCGATTTGTGTCGATCCACGAATCTAAGAATCAGCGTTATACCGTGACCTATTCGCGCGGAACAGGAGCTGTCGAGATTGTCTTACCGAACGATGCCCAACATGTTACCGTGCATGCCACACGTGGTTTTGAGTATCGACCGGCTTCGATTTCAATTCCGATTAACTCGGCGGAAAACATATTCTTGGCCCAAATTGAACTAGAGCGCTGGAGCGATCTTTTCGATCGCGGTTGGGTCGCCTCAGATGCACACATCCACTACGACCGATTGCAGAAAGCGGGCGACGCAGATTGGCTGACAATGCTTGCTGCCGACGGCTTGGAACAGGGGCATTTCATGGTGCTCAAAGGAGGCAAGGTTCCCGGCATCTGGGCGAGGCAATACGCCTATGGCGCCGAGGGCGAGGCAACCGACGGACGACGCATGATTCGTTCCGGCGAAGAATATCGGGATTCCGCTCAGGGCCACATAAATCTGTTGGGACTCGATGAAGTCATCCAACCGATTTCAACGGGCGGAATGGGCGAGCCTCCCGTGCGTGAAAACTACCCACCGCTCAATGACGTGCTGCGACAAACACGTCGGCTCAACGGGCTAGCTGGAGTCGCTCATGGGGGATCCTTGGGACGGCATCCAACAGCGACATGTGACGCCACGCTTGGCGCTGTTGATTTCTTCGAGATCGGCAATGCCCATCTTTATGCACTTGATCTGTGGTACCGGTTGATGAATTGTGGTTTTGTGATCCCACCTGCCGCTGGAACGGATCTGCCGAATTTTCCGTTTCGTGAGAATTGGCAGCCTTTCTTGGGAAGCATGAGGATGTACGCCCAAACATCGGGAAAGCCTGATTTTGAATCCTGGAAGGAAGCCGTTCGCGCTGGTCGCGTCTTTATAACAAGTGGGCCAATCGTGTCCTTTCAAGTCAATGGGCGCGGTGCTGGCGAACTGATCCGCCTCCCAGCCACAGGTGGCGAGTTGATGATTGAAGCAACGATTTCGTCACCGGTTGGGATGTCAGCGATGGAACTGATCCGCAACGGCGAAATTGCGACTGCCAGTATTGAGAAATCCAATTCGGACGGTATCCACAAATGGCGAATCCGTCACCAAATACAAATCAATGAAAGTTGTTGGTTAGCAGTGCGCGGCGAGGGAGTACCGATTCCGGCGATGGAAGCGTCCGTCCAAAATCGTGAGTCCTGGATCAAGACCGACGCGATTGCGCACTCTGGAATCGTGCGTGTCGAAGTGGGCAATCAGCCGATTCGATCTGTCAACGACGCGGACCATCTGATCCAAATGCTGCGTCAGCAGCAGGAGTTCTACCGCACCAACGGCCGCTACTTGCAGGCAGAACACCGGTTACGCGTCCTCGACCTGTTCGACGAAGCCGCTTCAGAACTCGAAAAACGGCGTTGAGCCGGTTTCAACTGCCACCGCGTCGAACAATCCTAGCTTGGCAGAATGCGGTCATGGTGGTATTGCCTTCCGTTGCACACATGCGAATTGCGACGTCTGCCTCCCGTTGCATGGCATGACCCGATCAGCGAGAATTGGGGGTATAATTGTCTGTGGCCCCCAAGAACGGGTTGCCGCCTCGAATGCTCTGTCGACACTAATTCCGACCGTTTGAACCTCTTGATTCGCTATGACGCCCAAAAAACTAGGCTCATTTACGCTACTGGAGAAGATCGGCGTCGGCGGAATGGGGACAGTTTTTCGCGCTCGGTATGAAAAGACGGGACAGTTCGTCGCGATCAAACTGCTTTCGCAGGAATTGGCAGAAGATAAGAAGCTTATCGCCCGTTTTGAACGCGAAATGGCAATCTTAAAAAAGCTACGGCATCCCCACATTGTGAAATACTTCGGCAGTGGAAAAGAGGATGGCCGGCGTTTCTACGTCATGGAATTGGTTGAAGGCGGTTCCCTTGAAACGAAACTCAAACAAAGAAGAAACTTTTCCTGGGAACAAGTACTGGAATACTCGACCCAGATTTGTGATGCACTTTCCTATGCGCATAGCAAAGGCATTGTTCATCGAGACCTTAAACCGGCAAACTTGCTGCTCAGCTCGGATCGACATCTCAAGTTAAGTGATTTCGGAATCGCCCGTGACGCGAATGCCACGGCAATTACAGCCGCCGGTCGCACAGTTGGCACTTTCGCTTACATGTCGCCCGAACAAATCCGCGGCAAACCCGAAGTGACGCTGAAGTCCGACTTGTATTCGCTGGGCTGCGTGATGTTCGAGTTGCTGACCGGCCAAACACCATTTACGGCTGACTCCGAAGCCAACATGCTTTTCAAGCATTTGCAGGAAGAGCCTCCCCGCGTCATGTCATTGGCAATGGACTGCCCGGTCTGGATGGATTCGGTCGTGATGAGTCTCTTGGAAAAGGAACCTGAAGAACGGCCGCGAGATGCTGAGGCTGTGCAACTGGCTCTAAGTGAAGTTCATGAAAAAGTCGCCGCCCAAACCAGTGTCGTCAAGCATACCGCTTCGGGAGGACCGACGGCCATAACCGTCGACAAGGATGCGCGCGATTTGATTGAGTTCTTACAGAAGGACCAAAAGAAAAAGCGCAAGAAGAAACGCAAAAAGGATGGTCCGTTTTACGACCAGGCATGGTTCTTAGTGGCCTGCCTTCTATTGCTTGTCGGCGGTATCACTTGGCTGATGTGGCCGGCTAGCGAAGACGAATTATTCGCTGCTGCACAAGAATTGATGCAGTCCGAAGAGCCCTATCAATGGGACGACGCACGTCGGAAATATCTCGAACCCCTATTGGAACGCTTTCCCGACGGAACTCATGCCGAACAAGCGCAGCAGTACATTGCGCAGATTGAAATGCATCGTGCAGAACAGCGCACGCGGCTTAAGCTTCGACTGGGGCAACCGGCCGAAAACGAAGCTCAACGCCTGTTCATCGAGGCTTTGCGCTTTGAAGATTTTGGAGACCGCATCACTGCGATCGAGAAATATGAAAGTATGATCGAGTTGTTGAAAGGGAATCAGGAAGGCGAAATCTATTCCATGTTGGCGAGCAAACATATCGCCGACATCGGCAAGTCCGGAACGTCACCCGAGGATCGCATTCAATTTGTCACTGAAAACCTGCGGCGCGCCGACGCTTATCACGACTCAGGACGCACAGTTGATGCACGAAAAATCTGGACGGGGATCGTCGAGCTGTACGAATCGAACCAAGAACTACAACCACTTGTAAAGCGCGCCCAAGACCGACTTGATGGCAAAGAAGTCGAGCCTCTGCCTCCGCCAGAAACTGGTCATCCCGACGAGAATCCCGGACCCGGTTGCGACCAGATTTAGCCCGTTTTCTGTGGCCGATGCGGACTCAGGTGTTCGGCTTTGAGCGACGACCGCAGCAGCACCAAGGCCACATATCGCCAGCGGTGGCCTATCTTCCACCAGAATTCAGCTGCGGTTTCTCCGTTTGTTCTTCGGGCCCGCCGGTCATCAGAGGTCCGATTAGGTAAATCGCGCAGCCTGAATCGGTTCGTGCGATCGTACGAGTTATGTGCGAAAACCTCATTGTCCGGAATCAACTGGTTGTCCGTACCGTAAAGATCGTAGGACCTTAGCGACGAACTAACATGAAAGGCTGATCCTTTGCGCGGCTTAAGCGCAGAATCCCGCGGGAAATAATGTGTCCCACGTTCACAAGTGTTGCCCGCATGCGGTCATGGAGCGAGTCATGGATGCCCTCAGGTGGACAACTATCAATTCAGTTTTCGGGCTCCTTCTGTTTGCCAACACTTGGCCAGTTATGAGCCAAGACCCAGACCTTGCGCAAGCCGATTTTAACCAGACCACTCAGGCAAACGGAATCGTATCCGATTCTCCATCAGAGTACGTCCCAATCTCCTATTCGATGGACAGTGGGGCCGTTAACGGATGCTGCCAGAACACCTGTGAGCCTATTCGGAACTACGTTCTTCGGTTGCGAACTGGAGCCGACTATTTCGACGTGCCCGGCGAGTCCCTCATGGGCGGGCTGTATGGTGTCGATCTGGCGATCCCGATCGGAGGTGACTGGGGATTCCTGGGGAGCGTCGCAGCGAGCCATATTTCAGCCGGCACACAAGTCTTGGGGTCATTAGGATTCCTCAAGCTCCCCAACTTCGCTGGTAATTCGTTTCACGATCCCGTCAGTTTTTCCGTGCTTTTCGATCAGTTTACAGACACCCGTGTCGATGCGGACTTTCGCACGATGGACGACGATCGACTGTACTTGGCCCAAATGCGAATGCATATGGGCTATGCCTTGGAGGAGGACTTCGAATTCGGGGTCCTCTATACCGAACCGGTCAGCCGGGACGATTCGGTCTCGTACTTGGTGACACCCATTGGTTTTCCCACAAGCTTTACGGTGCCTGGGACGTTAGAACAAGCACAAAGCTTTGCCGGTTATGTCTCTGGTAATCTTGGAGATGTGCAAGTCACCGGTCAGATCGGATTTCGTGAAGAACCGGACACGTTGACGCTTCAAAACAGCTACCGAATTCCTGTATCCGATCAAGTTGTTGCCTTTGCCAATGCCGGCTACGCCGCCGAACGCGGTACTTGGGGGGCCGCATTCGGTGTAGAAATCCGATCGGGGCGGTCTCCAAATTCACGGATGCGATCCTACGCTCGTATCCCACGAAGGCATACGGTCGTGCGTGCTCAGAGTCCTGATGCGCCAATTATTCTAGCGCAAAGGAAAGGGACCGAAGTTCAAGAGATACCACCTTCGCTTCTCGACTCAATTCCGTTTAATCAGATTTCACCGCTCAACACTCTGCCAGATGCTACAACGTCGCTGGGCCAACAGGATCAACCATTTATCGGCCCCCTCCCCATGCCCGATGCGTGGGCCGCCCGCTTCGACCGATGGCATGCGCAAGGCAACATCTTCATCTCGCCTGGCCAGTTCTGGCAGAATACCAAAGCCGGGAATTCGTCCAATGAATTCATTTTCGCGGACGACCCACACATCGGCAATCCACGCATTAGCGGAACAAGTCGAGACGACACGTTCAGCGACCGCTGATCGCCATCGGGGACTGCGTGCTTCTACTTAGCGTCGGCAACTTGTCGGACAACAGCCGCGTGGATAAGTATCGCGGCGGCTGAAGCACGTTTCGACACCGTCATCAGTTCAGGTTGACCGAAGCAGTTGCTGTTCTAGTCGTCCCCTTCGAATCGCGGGCAACACTGCGTATGCTCCAGACACCGCGACGGTCGAAGCTGCTGCCGGGTACCACTCCCAGGACACCATTCGGTACTGCTTGCCGATCTGTCTGAATCGTTGTCCACGCTTCTTCCGCAGGCTCACGTCCAAACGCGATCTGAATGAGGCGACTGGCGAAATGGGTTCCGAAGGCCGATCCAGAGATTTCGAGCAACGGGCCGTCACCAGTTCGTTTCAAAGTCACACCGGCAATAGTCGTTCGCAAAAAATGGTTGGGATCGGCATCAAGCGCTTTTGCTGCGTTCAGTCGACCGACTCCACTCAGAATATCCCAACCTGGTTTCTCGACGTCATCGCAGCTCATGACGAGCTGATTCCGAATCTGGTCTGCCGTATAGTCCGGATTTCGAGCCCACAGTAACGAAGCCACTCCGGTGACAAACGGGGCGGAAAAAGACGTTCCGTCGGCACGGTACCAACGTTCGTCCACGATGGCATCCTTTGTGCCACTCGCTGTGTTTTGATGATCGAGGGCAGCCAGGAGGTCCGTTTCGTTTGCCCGGAGACTCAAAATATCGACACCTGGCGCTGACAGGTCGACATGGTATCCCCACCCACTAAACTCGGCACGAGAATCGTTTTGGTCCACAGCACCGACCGTCAGCACGCCATCGAGACTGGCCGGCGAAATGCCCGCAGTATTGCGGCTTTTACTGCCGGATGCCGCGATCACTAATGCTCCGTTCAGTCGGGCCCAGTCCACCATCGCCTGTTCTAACTCGAGCGGCTGATCATTCTCGGCGCTAATGTGGATGATTTTTGCCCCGTTAAGAACGGCGTAGCGAATTGCTAAAGCGACACGCACAGCATCGGAGCGCCCGTCTTGACCGAAGGCCTTGAGGATCATCAACCGACAATTCGGATTGATACCAGCCATTCCTCGACCGTCCCAACGCGCGCCAATCAAACCCGCGACATGAGTTCCGTGTCCGTTGTCGTCCCAAATATTGGAGTTGTTTCCGTACGTATTGTAGCCGTACACATCGTCGACATATCCATTTCCGTCATCGTCGCGCTGATTAAATGGAATCTCTCCTGGGTTGCGCCACAGCTGGCCCCACAATTCGGGATGGCTGAGGTCCACGCCCGAATCGATAACTGCCACGACAACTGGTTCCCTCTGCCCGCCGGAGCCGTTAACGATCTGCTCATGCAAATCGGGGGTTAAGCCGATTCGACGCAATCCCCATTGATCGTCACCATCTTGTCCCCATGAGCCGCGGCTGACTGCGAAACGGTCATTCAAGGCTGCGGATAACTCGTAGTCCCCAGCGTTGGACTGATCCTTGGGAACAACTTTTGTTGGGTACTTTCCGTTCTCGTCCTTCTCACCGACCTGGAAACCATGCTTTGACGAATAGCCACCACCGAAGAGGTTGAAGGGTGCAGGGTTTGTGGGATTACCGAAGGAACTTGGACTACCTGACACGAATGAAAACGTAAACACATCGATAAGGTTCGTGAATTGGGGGATGATTCCAAGACGGACGAAGCGACGATCGGCGGATATCACCGCTTGAACATTCAAATTGATTCCCTCGGGTATCACAGTAATGGCCGGTTGAAATCCAACCGCGCCGACACCGTTGGTAGGAATCAGGTTCGTCACTGCCGGCTTTTGGGCTTGGTCATTGACGACTGCCGTTTGGCCATTAAACAACGTTACCTTCGGTGCAAAGAGGAGATTGTTTCGCTCGTCCGCTTGGGCGGCTTGAATAAAGAAGAATGCTTCGATATCGCTCAAGATCGCCATACCGACTTGAAGCCCGGCATCAGGATTGAAGTTGCCAAAATCGGGCACTCCAATTTCGAAGGATCCTTGTCCATACGGGACGTCCCAGTCGATGACGAACGTTTCCGGATTGATGCGCCACGGAATCGGCTGATTGCTACCGGTATTGCCGCTCTGCGTGCCGGGCTTCTTTTCGCTGTCATCCGGTTTCTTTTCTGCGCTCGTGTCCGGCTGCGCTGAGTTTGTCGCTTGCGCGTTGTCTGTATCTTGCGGCAAATTTGTGACGTTGTCGTCGATATCAAAGTCAAAATCGATTCCGATCCGTTCGAAAAAGCGATCGGCCAACGTAATGAATCTAACTTCAACCGTTACTTGAAGGTCCTGAAGCTTGCGCAACTGCTCGAGCAGATCAGCGATTTCTTGTTGAACAGCTTGATTCTGTAAGTAGACAAGATTTAACGTCGAATTGATTCCTGGAAACGGATGCGTTTCGTCCGTGTCTTGCCATGAGTCGGGTAAGATGGTTGATGCGATCAGAGCCATGAGTGCATCGAATTCAGGAACGGTGAGGCCTCCGCCTTCTCGGAGCCCGCCTGCTGAAACGGAATCTTTCTTGTCATCGTCAGCCGTTTCAGCCGACGTTTCCGTGACCGCGACATCACCAACAACGGGAACTAAACTTGTGACAAACGGCCGATCTGATTGATCGCCGACATTCACGAGTGTTCCGTTAAATAGCGTTACCTTTGGCGCGAACATGAGGTTGTTACGCTCATCGCCTTGGGCAGCCTGAATGAAGAAGAAGGCTTCGATGTCGCTCAGAATTGCCATACCGACGTTGATCCCGGCATCCGGATTGAAGTTGCCGAAGTCGGGAACGCCAATATCGAAGGATCCTTGGCGAAACGGTATGTCGAGATCGCCGGTCCAACCGCCGGGCGAAATTCCGATCGTGCCACCATCCTCGTTTTTGTCACTCTGCTCTGATTGGCTTTCGTCCGCCTCTTTGTCAGCGACTTGGTCCTCATCATCTTGCGGCGGGGCGCCACTTGAATCGTCAACATCGAAGTCAAAATCGATTCCGATTCGCTCGAAAAATCGGTCTGTCACTGAGACGAATCTCACCTCGACTGTCACTTGCAAGTCTTGTAACCGGCGCAGTTGACTCAACAGATCGCTGATTTGCTCGTGCACATCCTCGGTTTGACGCACAACAAGGCTCAATGTGGGATCGAATTGGGAGATCGCACTGGCCCCCCCAACCTCATCCCAGGATTGGGGAGAAGTCGTG
>JANQRQ010000081.1 GCA_028284485.1 Planctomycetaceae bacterium
GAGGCTCAGCAATTGGGTCAATACACCTTGGAAGAGAAGACCGGGGCCGGAGCGATGGGTATGGTCTATACAGGTCACCATTCCATGCTGCGGCGCCCCACCGCCATCAAATTGTTAGACGTCGACAAGGTGAACGATACTTCAATTCAGAGATTCGAGCGCGAAGTTCAAATCACTTGCCAGCTCAATCATCCCAATACGATTGCGATTTACGATTACGGTAGAACACCCGAGGGAGTGTTCTACTACGCCATGGAGTTTCTCGATGGCATCGACCTGCAGACACTCGTCGATCTCTACGGGCCGCAACCAGAAGAACGTGTCATCCACATCCTGTTGCAAATCTGCGGGTCGTTGTTTGAAGCGCACTCATTGGGGCTCGTTCACCGCGATATCAAACCGGCAAACATCATGCTGAATCGAAGGGGTTGTGAACCTGATGTGATCAAGGTTCTCGACTTTGGGCTTGTCAAAGCGCTCGACGAAGAGAAGCAATCCAATCTCACATCGGATACCAAGCTGACCGGTACTCCGCTGTATATGTCCCCCGAGGCCATCGAATCGCCGCTCTCTGTCGATGCCCGCAGTGACATTTATGCCGTCGGTGCAGTCGGTTACTTCTTACTTACCGGCCGCCCCGTCTTCTCAGCCTCCAATATTGTCGAACTCTGCAGAGCGCATGTCGATGACGTTCCCGTGCGGCCAACCGAACGTGGGGCGAAGGATGTATCGCCACAACTCGAAAATGCTCTGCTTGCCAGTTTAGAAAAATCTCGCGCCAAACGGCCACAGACTGCACGCGACTTGGCCCAATTGCTTGCAAAGAGTCCGGCAGCCCAAAACTGGTCGGTCGATGAATTCGACGCTTGGTGGGGACGCCATGAACGTGAACTGCGCGCCCCGAAAACTTCCAACTCCTCGGCCGATACCAATTCTGACGACTACGGCGCAACGGTCATCGGGGACGAGAACTGACCCCGTTGACCGGGTGACCGTCGCAAAACGCGGAGAATCCGAGGGGCCGGCTTTCGTTGCACGCTTTTCCGCTGCGAACTATCATCCGGCCTGACGGATGTCGAGTTGCGCGGCACAAATGTGAATAGGCTTGCGAATGATCAATCGACTGTGAAAAGGAACAGTCGAACAGGCATGCCGCGAATCTCAAGGCAAGTTGTTAAGTCGCGTCTGTTGCGGTGGAACGAATGGACGGTTTGATCGCATACATCGGACCTGGGGTTGGCTTTCCGCTTGTCGGTTCGTTTGTCATTCTGTTTGCGGCATTTGGCCTGCTCGTTCTATCTATTCTGACTTGGCCAATCCGGCTCGTTGCCCAAATGGTCCGCCGTCTGCGCCACCATGTTGTCGGGAAGGTGCGCCGCGTGGTCGTTGTCGGGCTCGACGGCCTGGATCCCGAGCGCGTTCGCCGATTGATCGACGAGGGACGGCTTCCGAACTTAGAGGCACTCGCCGATGAAGGGTGCTTTTCCGATTTGCAGACAACGTTGCCTCCCATTTCACCGGTCGCCTGGTCGTCATTCATGACAGGAGTGAATCCCGGCAAGCACAATATCTTCGACTTCTTGAACCGTGATTTACGGACTTACCTTCCAGAATTGTCCTCAGCCAAGGTTGCCGGTACTGCAGCAACTCACACTCGAAGGTCTCGTTCGCGTTCCAAGATTCGTGGTCTGCGAAAGAGCCAACCTTTTTGGAAGATTCTGGGCGATTACGGAATCCACAGCACAGTGCTTCGCGTGCCGATCACGTTTCCGCCGGAGCGATTCCAGGGACATCTGCTTTCGGCCATGTGCACACCGGACCTGCGCGGAACGCAAGGTTCATTCACGTTGTTCACGACGAATCGCGATGAATGTGAACAGGCAACCGGCGGTCTCTACATCCCCGTCACGTACAAAAACAATCGCATTGAAACATCGCTTCCCGGCCCACCAAATCTGCCCGGAAAATCACCTGCGAATCTGAATGCTCCCCTGCGTATTGAGGTTATTCCGTCAGATAACCGAGCTCGCCTTACCGTCGGTGGCGAATCCGTTTCGTTGCGCCAAGGACAGTACTCCGAATGGGTGCCCGTCACATTTCGGGCTGGACTTTTTCAGAAAGTACGCGGTGTTTGCCGCTTTCGGTTGGAACAAACGACACCCGAGTTCCGGCTGTATGTCACTCCGATCAACATCGATCCCGAGCGCCCCGCGATGCCGATTTCGCATCCACCGATGTATTCCATTTATCTGGCGAAACTTCACGATACATTTGCCACATTGGGGCTGGCGGAGGATACCTGGGCGCTCAATTCGGGTGCGATTTCCGAGTCGGCCTTCTTGGAACAAGCCTACCTGATTCATGATGAACGCGAGCGAATGTTCTTCGATGCGTTAGCACGAACGCGAAAAGGCCTGTGCGCCTGCGTGTTCGATGCGTCCGATCGAATTCAGCACATGTTCTACCGTCACGATAATCCGCTCCATCCAGCCAATGCCGGTAAAGATCGCCAGATGCATCGCCATACGATCGACGAAATGTACGTTCGTATGGACGACCTGGTCGGTCGCGTTCGACAACAAGTTGGTCACGACAAGCAGACGCTCCTCATGGTTGTTTCCGATCATGGGTTCTGTGAGTTTTCGCGGGCCGTCAATCTCAATTCGTGGCTGCGGGAAGCCGGATATCTCGTCCACTTGGACTCGGCCGAGCCGGGCGAGTATTTTGCCGGCGTCGATTGGTCGCGCACTCGGGCATACGCATTCGGGTTAAGCGGGATCTATCTCAATCTCGCCGGGCGCGAATCACGCGGAATCGTCAAACCGGGTGAAGAAGCCACGCAATTGAAATCTGAAATCGCTCAGCGACTGCAGGTGCTGACCGATGATGACCGCGAGGCAGCGCCATTTCACAAAATATACGACAACGAGCGAGCCTATCAGGGACCGTATGTTGAAAATGGGCCCGACTTGGTCATCGGATACAATCGTGGGTATCGCGTTTCATGGGAGACGGCCATCGGCCAAACGACGGGCGCGATCTTTTGCGATAACACTCGCTACTGGAGCGGCGATCACTGCGTTGACCCCAAGTTGGTTCCCGGCGTTTTCTTCGCCAATCGTCGGTTCAACCTGGATGAAAGACCGGCCATCACCGATCTGGCCCCCACGATCTTGGATGTGCTGGGTGTGCCAGTACCTCCTTATATGGATGGAAAAGCGAAAGCCTTCAACGAGGAATGCGAACCAATCGAGCGGAAGCCGGTGGCGGCCGCCGCAACGAGTTGAACAAACGAAATCAGTCAGCGAGCGGCGTCGCGGGTGATCATTTGTCGCTGCCAAACGAGTCAGTCGAGTCAGCAAAATCATGATGCGAGGTCGAAAATCAAATAAGAAACGAATCTCGCGTCGGCGGTTTCTGCAATCTGCCGCTGCAGCGGCTACGGCAATTGGATGCGGAAAACAGGATGTGGCTTCCGTCGCGTCAGGTGCTGCAAAGAAAATGATCGTTCTGGGTGTAGACGGGATGGATCCCAGACTCACCGAATTGTTCATGCGACAAGGGCGAATGCCCAATTGCGTCAAGCTGATTCAAGCTGGTGGTTTTCTACCGCTGCAGACCAGCGATCCGCCGCAAAGCCCGGTCGCATGGTCGAATTTTATTTCCGGAACCAATCCTGGCGGTCACGGCATTTTTGATTTTATCGCGCGCGACCCCAACACGATGCTGCCGTATCAATCGACCGCGCGGGCGGTCCAATCGCGGGATCCGCTTCGAGTTGGCTCCTGGCAGATTCCGCTCGGAGCCGGCCAGCTACAAAATCTGCGAGGCGGTCCGACATTCTGGAACGAGCTGACAAAACATGGAATTCCGACGACTGTCTATCGGGTCCCCGCCAACTTTCCGCCAACGGAAACGGATGCGACGACCGTTTCCGGGATGGGAACACCCGACATGCAGGGCGGGTATGGTGTTTTCACCTATCTGACCAACGAGCCGGGGCACCGCACACGCGATGTTCCCGGCGGTCATATCGAACGAGTCAAAGTGGTCGACAATGTTGTTCAGTCAGAGTTGCACGGCCCGGAAGACCTCTTCTCCGCTGAACCGACTCGGGTCAAGGTTCCGGTGACCGTTTATCTCGACCCCGACCAGGGCATGGCGAGAATCGAACTGCAAGATTCTGTCACCGTGCTACAAGAAGGGGAATGGAGCGATTGGTTACGTGTCGAGTTTCCTGTTGTTTCTCATTTGGCGTCGGCATCGGGAATTTGTCGCGTGTTACTCAAGAGTGTGGGCGATTTCTTTCGACTTTACATATCGCCCGTCAACATCGATCCAACCGATCCATCGGTGCCGCTTTCGACTCCGCCCGATTACATACGCGAACTCGCCCGGGAGAAAGGCTATTTCTACACACAGGGAATGATTGAAGACACGCACGCGCTTTCGGCAGGTGTCTTGACCGAAGAGGAATACCGCCAGCAGGCGACGTTTGCGATCAACGAGCGCATGCAGTTCTTCGATCACGAACTAAATCGATTTTCGGACGGATTTTTGTTCTTCTATTTTTCGTCGCTCGATTTGAGTTCACACGTCTTTTGGCGCACGCTCGACGCCGAACATCCGCTCTATTCTCAATCGCTTGCGGAAAATCATGCCGGCTTCATTCCCGCCCTTTACAGAACAATTGACAAGGCCATCGGTCAAGTCTTGGAATTGGCCGACGACGACACTGTCGTCATGGTCATGTCGGACCATGGTTTCACATCGTTCCGGCGGCAGTTCAACCTCAATTCCTGGCTGATGGACGAAGGCTACATCAAACCCTCGCCGCATGCCCGCCGTGGAGTCAACAGCTTTTTTCAGGATGTCGATTGGACCGGAACTCGCGCATACGGTTTGGGAATCAATAGCCTCTATTTGAATTTGCAGGGTCGCGAACGCGACGGCACGGTCGCGGCCGGTGCAGAAGCCGATGCGTTAATGGATGAACTCATCACTCGGCTTAAATCGGTCCGCGATCCTGACAACGGCGATCGCGTAGTCTCGGAAGTGTTCCGCTCACGGGACATCTATTCGGGGCCCTATGTTGACGATGCGCCCGATTTGATAGTCGCGTACAACAATTTCTATCGCGCCTCTTGGGATACAGTTCTCGGATCGTTTCCTTTGGAGCATGTGCTCGACAATACTGATGCGTGGAGCGGCGATCATTGCATCGATGCCCGGTTTGTGCCAGGCGTTTTAATGTGCAATCGCTCGATCGAGGCAGACGAGCCGACACTTTCGGATCTCGCACCGACAATTCTGGCGCAGTTCGACGTACCGATCCCTGCGGAAATGACGGGCGAGAATATCTTGTGATCGCCAGCGAGCAATCGAGTTGTTTAGTTGACCGGTTGTTGGCTGAATTCGCGCTTTCCATTTCGAGAGTGGTTTACTTTTTCTCGTGGGCGATTCTGGCTCGTGGGAAACAGCTATGGAGAGCAAAACGCGATTGTCGCGGCCACATGTCAGCGTAATACGCTGTAACATAACGTTCCAAGGCCGTGCCCTGGAAAGGTCGGCGGCGTTTGGGTGCCACAGCTAGCTAGTCCAGCAGTGTGGTAGGCATTAGTGGCGTTAAGAAGGCAATTCGCACCGCCGTGTGCCACTGCTGGCTAGTCCAGCAGTGTGGTCGCAATTGATCGAAAGACCTTCCCAGAAAAGCACATCGAGCACTCTGCTATTGATGAATTGCCCGCAATTCGGTAAGGGATCCGAAACGAATCGAGGAAAACTTACGATGTTCGGACCGAAAATCAAACTCGATGCCGATTTGTACGAGCGACTGAAAACCGTCTCTGCTGCAGCCGGGTACGCAACCGTGGATGAATTTATCGTTCACCTGCTCGAAAAAGCAGTCGCCGATGCGGAAGATGCCGAATCCGAAGCGGAAGTCCGCAAGCGGCTACAGGGGCTGGGGTACATCGAATAACGGGTCGCCATGTGGTACTTGAATGTCGTCTTCAACACGCTGGGCGACCTGACGATCGGTGTCCTGGGGCGCAGTCAACCTTGGCGGGCCATGCTGGTCGCCTCGCTGGTAACCGCCTTTGTCTTGTTATTGATCGTTCGAGTTGTTGCTCGTCCTCGTCCGGTCTATCGCGCCAAAGGAGTTCTGATCGCCTGTGTGATGGAGTTGCATCTGTTCCGCCACGATCCCGTCGTGACGTTTGGTGCCTGCCGTCGAATTTTGATTGCGAATCTAGTTTACCTGCGTCATCTATTGCGACCGCTTTGCTGGACTCTGTTGCCGGGCCTGTTGATTCTTGTTCAATTGAATTGCTGGTATTCCCGCCGCCCGCTCCAACCAGGCGAGTCGGCCGTTTTGGAAGTCGCGTTGACCGATGGTACGTCCGTTTTGAATCATTCGTTGTCCGTAAAGACTTCCGATGCGTTAGCGGTTGAGACACCAGCCATGCGCGTCCCGTCAACCAATCAATTGAGCTGGCGTTTGCGAGCGTTAGACGACAGCGACGCCTGGGTCGGCATGACGTCCAACGATGTCGACATCCGTCAGCAGGTTGCGGTCGGCGACATCTTTGCAAAGGTGGCCGAGACGCGCGTGCGTGCCGGATCGTGGCAGGCACTGTTCCATCCTGCCGACCAACCGTTTGACGCGGCGAGCGGCATCGAGAGCATCACGGTTCGTTATCCACCTCAAACGCTGGCAATCGGCTGGACGCAGTTCAATTGGATTGTCGTCTTCCTGGTGCTAACGATTGCATTCGGGGCATTGTTGAAAGGTCCACTGAAGGCGCCGATGTAGCTGGGGCGAATTCAATGAGTTTGAAAATCGTTACAAGGACGTCGGACTGATGGTTACAGTCGTTTCAGGATTGCCGCGCTCTGGCACGTCTTTGATGATGCAGATGCTAGAGGCCGGTGGAATGTCGGTGCTCATCGATGACCAGCGCCCCTCCGATGACGATAATCCACGCGGCTATTACGAATACGCGCCAGTCAAGAGGCTCGATCAGGACAATGTTTGGCTAGCTGAAGCCGAGGGCAGGGCGGTCAAAATTGTCACTCCGTTACTGCACCATTTGCCGGCGAATCTGCAATATCGCGTGATCATCATGCAGCGTGATCTCGATGAGGTGCTGCGGTCACAGGAAGCGATGCTCCAGCGTTTAGGCGAACCGCCCGGTCCCGATCCCGCTGTCATGCGCCGGCACTTCGAGCGATTTCTCGAAAAGTCTCAGCAGTGGCTGAGTCAGCAAACCCACATTGATGTGTTGGAATGTCCGTTCGCGAATGTCGTCACAGGACCGCAGCCGGAAATCGCCCGCATCGCCGACTTTTTGAAACTCGAACTCGATCAGCAGGCCATGGCTGGCGTGGTTCAGCCGCAACTGTATCGGCAAAGAGCCGGCACCAACGGCTGAAGCCGATTCAAATAGAGGTTGGGGTGGCCGGGGCTGGACCACCGGGAAGCCCCGGAACCTTCGAATTTCGTTTGCCGTATCGCCCTGTGAAAATGAGCCGCAGTGCGCTAGCACGCGGGCCCTGCGGGTATTTCTTCCAACTACTCGCATTACGCCAACAGAATCAAAATCCCGAAATGACCGCCCGTGTCTCCACCGTGAGAAATTCTGCCCGCAAGCTAGCGCTTTGCGGCTCAGTCATGCATCCCTGGGCGTTTTCTTCTGAGCAAGTTCGTCGATACGGCATAGCAAGTCACAAACTCAGTCGAAAAAACTCAAACCTATGAATCATCCGGGTTACCGAATGTACCCCAGGCTTTTCAGAGTCGCTTGCATCTTCTTGTCGATCGTGGCCGGTGCCTGCGGACCGGGTAACGGCAGGCTGGCGAGATACTCGTGCATCGAATCGTCCATCAGGCGGGCCTGATCGTGGAGTTGCGTGAAGAGGTTATTCTCTTCGCCGGGGTCTTCATTCAAGTTGAAAAACTTGTGATTTCCCTCGCTACTCCAGACGTACTTCCAGCCCTCGTCGATGATAGAAAACCAATCACCCCCCGTGTTGATATCGGGCAGCGTGCGGCTTTCGATAACAATCGGGTGGTCGATCTCCTCGGGAAGTTGTCCCTGGATTCCCTCCGGAATCGCCACGCCCGCCACATCGAGAATCTGTGGGAAGACATCGACCAATTGAATCCAACGATCGTCTCGGCCCGGCGCTTGCTGGCCGCGCGGTGCTTTCACGATCATCGGCACGTGCACGACACCCTGGTACACCTCGCCGCCGTGGCCGAACGCTCCGTTTTCTCCCATCAATTCGCCATGGTCGGCGGTGATGAAAATCCAGGCGTCGTCATACATGCCGTATTGCTTCAAGCCTTCGAACAGTCGGCCCAAATGGTAATCCATATATCGGATTTCGCCGTCGTACAGCCCGATCATTTTCTGGATGGCGGCCGGATCGTCGCGCACATCGGCGGGCAAATCGTAGTCTGTCACAAACTCGTGCGAAAACTCCGGTGGAGCACAGTACGGGCTGTGCGGATCAAAATAGTTCAAGAACAGGAACCGCGGTTGGGCTGACGGCGTTCGGAGCATCTGCAGTGCGCGGTCAGTCACCTCTTCGCCTAGTCGCGCGTTGACCGTTTCGATGTTGTCGTCATCGTAGAATTCGAATCCTTTGTTTAAGCCGAAGACATGCTTCAGCCAGGGACCGGCGACCACACCCATCGTTTGATAACCGGCGTCGCTCAGCAGCATTGCCAACGTTGTTTCGTTTTCAGCGATCGACCGCGCGCGGTAGTGGTTGATCGCTTTCGGGCCATACAGCGGTATCGTCAGGTCGAGTGGGCCATCGACGACCTTGCACGCACCGTGACTGGCCGTGAACTTGCCGGTGAACAGCGACGCATGCGAGGGGAGCGTCCAAGTCGCCGAAGCGATCGCCCGCTCGTAAACCAACGACTCAGCAGCGAGCTGATCGATATTGGGACTGGTGGGACGTTCGTAGCCGTAACATCCCAAATGGTCCGCCCGCGTGGTGTCGAGCGTGATCAGGATGATGTTCGGTTGGTTCTGTCCGAAGAACCGTTGTTTCAATTTCGGATATGAGGCATAAGCGGCTCCCAATCCCCCGACGGCACATGCGCCGAGCAATCCTTGCTTCAAAAACGTGCGTCGATTCGTTTGGGAACTCGGCATCGCGAAGACTCTCCGACGATTATGCGATCTGTTGATGGACCGGCGTCCTAAGCGGCCCATTTTCGGACGGAGAAGTCTACTGTTTGCCTCGATTTAGCGAAAGATCGTTCTGCGTTGGGTGGCGTACCTGTCCATTTTTGCCAACAAGTAGCGGCGTGTTTTCCCGAAGAGGATTGCCCACACCAGATTCCAAATAAATAATTGACATTCATCCCGCAGCACATTCAATGGACGTATCGATGGGCTTTTTCAAGTGGCTCGCGAGGGAACTTCGCGATATGCCCGCATCGTTTCCAACAGCTAAGGAACGTCGATACCTCAAGTCGCTTGAAACTCGCGAACAGCTCGATGATGAGCAGTTCTATCAGCAGTACTATGAACATTCCGGGATACCGGACGATCTCGTCGTCGGGGCACGAGCAGAGCTGCAAAGAATACTCGGTTATAATATTCAAGCATTACATCCGCTCGATAACATTGCCGTCATATTTGACGATCTCGACTTTTCCGACGTGATGTACCGAATGCAGCGCCGTTTCCAGATACCGCTACGGTTTAAGGATTACGCCGGCAAAATCGACGGAACCTTCGACAATATGGTCCGGTACATTCACCAGGTGCGTGTATCTAATGCGTAGCGACGGGTGGCCGGGGCTAGACGAAGCAAGGCGAAGGAAGCCCCGGAGACGTCGATTGTTCGCTTTCACTATCGAAGGCCCTCGCTGACGCGTCGGGTTACCAATGTAAGAACACTGCAGCCTCCAATTTAATGCTGCGTGCCATTGGCCCTGCCAGTGCTTCTCTCCGTCGGATTGCCGAATTCATTGTCCGTAAGCCAGTGAGGAACACATTCGATACAGGATGAACAAGATGGACATGATGAAAGAATTTTATCCTGCTAATCATGTTGATCCTGTCCAAAACTCTTCCCGGTTGCGGCGGGTGGCTGGGGCGCTAGCACAGTTTCGTATGTGTTATCAGTGCATAGCCCCAGGCGAAAGACATTCAATCATTCGTCGATGGGCTTCCTGACCCGAAAATCCTGGGGATAGGGACTCGTGTTGCTCGATTCGGCAGCCCCTCCTCAAATGATGGTGAAAAAACGATTGGAGGCAACTAGCGCCCCAGCCACACATTTTGCGTACATCGGCATGCCTGCAGTCGGGAGGGCGAGGCTCCTGCCGAGCTGCAGAAAGTTGAAAATAAGCGCCACAACCTGCCATCGGCAAAAACGCACCATTCTACTTTTACGCCCACTGAACAATCGGAGGGCACGCACCGAAAACTGTTAGCCTCCTAAACCGAAGCATTCCGCCAGCCGGTCAGAATGCTGCCGCGGGCGGGGACTTGGGCGACATTGGGATCAACGGCGAGACCGGCGGCAGTCATCATCGCTTGGTATTCATCGAGCCGGTAGCAGCGTCCCTCGCAAATCGAAAACAACATCGCCGAGTAAGCAGCCACCGGCCGCGGCCCGGTCGAAATCGGTGGTGCGCCGGTATCAACCGGGTCGAGAAAGGCATCGAGAATCAATAGCCGTCCGCCATCGGCGAGTTGCCCCGCATAGTGTGCGACCAACCGCTGCGCATCGGCTGCGTTGTAGTCGTGTAGGATGTTGGCCATCAAAATGACGTCTGCTTTGTCGCCGATCTGGTGTGTGTGAATATCGCAAAAGGCGAGTTCCACACGATCACTCAGTTCCATCTCCTGAGCGTATTCTTTAGCGACTTTCAGCGGCGGCTCGCGGTCGAGAATCGATGCTCGCAGATTGGGATACTGGCTCAGCAGATGCAGTGAGTAAAGCCCGTGTCCACCGCCGACGTCAATCAGATGCCGACTCGAACTGAGATCGATGTGCTCTGGCACAAACGGGGCAACATTCGCGGCCCGTGCGGCCATGGCCCGGGTCAAGGCATCGGAAGTTTCCGGGTCATCGAGTGCCGACGCGCCTCCGTCTTCGTGATACACAAACGACACATCACCCGCCGGCGCATCATTTGCAAGACAGGCGATCATATACTGAGTGTCGGCCGAGAAGGCCCCGAGCCCGATGTAACCTCGCAGATTGAACCGGCTATTGGGCGAAAGCTTTTCGTAGCCGTAATCCGTCAGGTCGACAAGGTTCTCCTCAGTAATGTCGATCAAACCGAGGGATCGCAGGCCAGTAAGCAGTACAGTGGCAGCGCGATCGGCAAGCTGAAGCGACTCGCACAGATCGGAATAATTAAGTGGCCCATTGTCCAGCGCAGTGCCGACGTCGAATTTTATCGTGCCGGCGACGAGTAGTTGCGACAGTGTCGAAGTCCGCAAGTCGTCAAGCAGTTGAGTCGGGTCTTGCGTCGGTTGGGAGTTGGGCATAAATATTTCTATCGTGATCTATTCCAGATGAATTGTCGTCAGACCAGGCAATCGCGGCGTCGTGCCTTCAGTTCGCTAGTAACAGGAAAGACTGACTCGCGGCACCGTGCTCCCGTTGCTTGGTTGATACAAGCCGGAAAGCGTGCCTGTCCCCTTCTTCACATCAGCATTAGAACGCTTCTGGACGCTGCGAGGCAAGTTGGCGAGAGTTCCTCGATTGGATTCACAGCAAACCCAAATGACTAGGGCGACAGTTGCCCCGACGTTTCGGGCGAAGTGTCTGCCTGATGTACCGACCGCGCTGCAGCGGCAGGGCGACAGGCACGCGCCAGTTGTGTTAGGATCGAAGGGAAAAGATTGCTAAACAAGGACGGGCCATGCCTCGCATCGTTGTTACGAAAACAATCAATGCTCCCGCCGAAGACGTGTTTCGCACGGTGGCCGACATCCGCGAATTCTCGCAGGCCCTACCGCACATCATGAAGTATGAAATACTGACAGATTGCGAATTGGGCGTTGGCACGCGATTTCGGGAAACACGATTGATGCAGGGCAAAACGGCAACAACGGAACTCGAAATTACAGAATATGACGAGCCGAATCACGTGCGCATCGTTGCCGACAGTCATGGTGCAGTTTGGGATTCTGTTTACACCGTTCGCGAAGAGAACGGCGAAACCGAGTTGACCATGACGATGGATGCGAAGCCCTACAAGTTGATGCAGCGCATCATGATTGGGCTCATCTGTAAGATGATTAAAAAGTACGTCGATCAGGACATGGAATTGGTGAAATCGTACTGCGAGGGACAGAATTCGTGAAAGGTGAAGGTTACGTCAGTACAGCGCGGCGATGGATAAGAAGCGACTCCGTCGATGGTCGGATCGTTAGGTTCGCTTTCGCGTTGCTAATCCTGACCCTACCGCAGTCGATCCGTGCCGACGAATCGCGGCCGCCGAACATCCTGCTGATCATCGCCGATGATCTCGGTTACAGCGACTTGGGGTGCTACGGCAACGATTTGACCGACACGCCGAATATTGACCGATTGGCGGCGGAAGGGATGCGTTTCACCGATGCGTACGCGATGCCGGTCTGCACGCCGTCGCGAGTTGCTATCATCAGCGGGAAGAATCCGGCGACGTTGCATATCCAACATCCGAATCCGCATCATCGGCCGTGGGGTAAGCTGCGTGTCCCTCGCATGTTTTGGCAGCTCCGGCTGGATGAGATCACGATCGCGGAAGAACTTTCGCGTGCTGGATATGTTTCAACGCACATCGGCAAATGGGGATGCGGTTACAGTCCGACGAAGCAAGGGTATGCCGAACCGCCCGCGGATGATGTTGCGGGCGAGTTTGCCGGCGACGTCAACAGATTCGAACGCGACAATCCTCACAAGCAGATCGGCCGACATCTGCGGCAAGCAGTCCGGTTCATCGAACAGAATCGAGGGAAGCCGTTCTTTTGCACGTTTGCCACATCGATGCCGCACACTCCCCCGGATGCTCGCGACGATTTGGTCAATAAGTACCGTCAGCGATTCGCCAAGCAGCAATCGGCCATTCATCCCACTTACGCCGCCATGTGCGAAACGATCGATGACGCGACCGGAATTTTCCTGCAAGTGCTTGATGCGTTGCGGTTGAACGACAAGACGGTCATTGTATTCTGCTCCGATAATGGCGGGGTCATCGGCGAACGAGGCTATCTGCCCGCCGGGTTTGAGGAACCGGTCACTACGAATTGGCCGCTGCGCGGTGAGAAAGGTTCGCTTTACGAGGGTGGGATTCGAATTCCTCTGATAGTCCGTTGGCCACGGAACGTGGCGGCGGGCACAACTTGCAGGACTCCGGTCAGTTGTGAAGACTTTCTGCCGACGTTTTGTAATATCGCCGGCCTGATCCCGCAGGCTGCCGATCTCGATGGAGCCTCTATTGTGCCTCTGCTTTCGGAAGGCAGCATACTCGAGCGGACGGCCCTCTATTGGCATCATCCGCGGTATCATCACAGTACTCCTGCGTCGGCAATTCGCATGGGTCGTTTCAAGCTGATCCATTTCTACGAAGACGGCCGCGACGAGTTATACGACTTGCAGCAGGATGTCGGCGAGCGATTCAATTTGGCGGAGAAACATCCCGATCGTGCCAAACAATTGAGGCAGGAATTGGACGAGTGGCTTGCCACCCGCGAGGCGCGACTGCCGACGCCGAACACCGACCATGATCCGCAGCGCGAATTAATTTGGGGCCGGCGCGATCGTGAGAATTGGCATCGACAATTTGGCTTACCAAATGGGAACAAATGAAAAGCGACGACACAAATTCTGTTAAATCGTTAGAAAGACGGAGCGCGGTGCGACGAACTGAAGTGACGCGACGCAGTTTTCCGATGGCGATTTTCGTCTTGCTCTTGTCGGCTATCTCGCCGTCAATTCAGGCGCAAGACCGCATGGATGTACTGTTCATCGCGATCGACGACCTCAACGATAGCATTACACTACTCGACGACGATGCCCCGATTGCCACGCCCAACTTGAAGCGACTGGCAGCTCGGGGCACATTGTTCACGCATGCTTACTGTGTCTCACCGGCTTGTAACCCATCGCGCACGGCAGTGATGACCGGTCTCCGCCCTTCGACAACCGGCGTCTATGGGAATTCTTCCGATTGGCAGCAAGCCATGCCTGGCGTACCGACGATTCCCGCTCACTTCAGGCAAGCGGGCTATTACGTTTCCGGGGCCGGTAAGATTTATCACCACCATCAGGGGAGTGCGTATCACCGGGACTCCGATTTTGACGACTTTCTGAAGATGCCCGACCCGCCCGATGCGCCGATGCCGCCGAAAAAACTCAATGGGCTGGAATGGTTTGGCAGCCCCAATACCGATTGGGGAATTTGGCCGCCGGAAGACGGCATGCCGGTTGACCAGCGTACGGTCGACTACTGTATCGAACGCCTGAACGAAGACCGCGAACAGCCGTTGTTTCTGGCGTGTGGTATCTTTCGTCCGCATATGCCATTTTTCGCGCCGCAGCATGCGTTCGATCGATATCCGCTAGAGCAAACCCGTCTGCCCCTTTTGTTGAAGGATGACTTGGATGACATTCCGCCGGGCGGACGACAAATGGTGACGCGGATCGAACGCTTCTGGAAAGGGATGATGCGTGCCGAGGACGCGACCGCCGGTACCTGGCGCGATGCGGTGCGGGCTTATCAGGCGTGTGCGGGATATGCAGACGAGCAGTTGGGGCGTCTATTGGATGCCCTCGATGCGACCGGTCGAGCCGATCACACGATCATCGTGTTGTGGTCGGATCACGGCTATCAATTGGGCGAAAAGGATTGCTGGGAAAAATTCACGCTGTGGGAAAAGGCAAATCACATTCCGCTGATTGTCGTTGCTCCTGGTGTGACCGAGCCGGCGACTGTCTGCGATCAGCCGGTCGATTTGACCGTGCTGTTTCCCACATTGATCGAACTGTGTGGTTTGCCGAGTGTTGAAAATCTTGACGGGGCGAGCGTCGTCTCTTTATTGAGGAATCCGCAAGCCGATTGGATGCAACCGGCGGTAATGACGTACTTGCAAGGGAACCACGCCGTCCGCAGCGAGCGCTGGCGATACATTCGCTACGCGGACGGTACCGAAGAACTATACGATCATTCCCAGGATCCATTGGAATGGGCGAATCTGGCCGGCGAAGCGAAATATGCTGAGGTCCTCAAGCAACACCGGGTGTACCTGCCGAGCCAAAATGCCGAACCGGTCCCCAATCGCGGTCGGTGATCAGCCGCGTTGTTCTACGGGATAGGCATAGACGAACAACAATCGCTTGTGCAGTGGATTGTGAGTGGGCACTAACCGCATAATAGAGGCATAACGTGTTAGATATGTCATTCGTTTTCGACGGTCAGGATTCTCCCCATGAGATGCGTTGCCATTTTCGCAGCTGCCGCCGGCTGGATTTTCGCGCCGATTTCGGTGTCGGCTGACGAGATCGACTTCAACCGTGATATTCGGCCGATCCTATCCCAGAATTGTTTCGCCTGCCATGGGTTCGACGATGAGGCACGCGAAGCGGAACTAAGACTTGATATCTCCGACGAGGCCTATGCCAACCGCGACGGTGTGACCCCCATCAAACCGGGCGACCCGGCTGGCAGCGAAGTCTGGCAACGAATCAACAGCGACGACACCGACATTGTCATGCCGCCGGTGGATTCGGAATTCAGATTGACGGACGGCCAAAAACAGGCGATCAAAGTCTGGATCGAGCAGGGGGCCGAGTACTCTGCGCATTGGTCGTTTGTTCCGCCGGCAAAATCGCCGTTACCCAAGGTCCCTGCAGGTGTTCAAGCTGCCAACGCGATTGATCAATTTGTTTTCGCCAGGCTCGCCGCAGAAGGACTGGCCCCTTCGCCCGCTGCGGATAAATACACATTGATTCGACGGCTTACTTTAGATTTGACCGGCCTGCCCCCCAGCGGCGATGCAGTCCTCGCCTTCGTCAAAGACAATTCTCCCGATGCCTACGAGGATTTGGTTGATCGACTGCTCGACAGCCAGCATTTCGGCGAGCGGATGGCCCTCGACTGGCTCGACGCAGCCCGTTACGCCGACACGAACGGGTTCTCCATCGACGGCGGTCGGCATATGTGGCTCTGGCGGGACTGGGTGATTCATGCCTTCAACACCAACAAGCCATACGACGAATTTCTCGTCGAGCAGATCGCGGGAGATTTGTTCCCCGATGCGACGCCGGACCAACTGATCGCCACCGGGTTTCAACGCAACAACATGGTGACGCACGAAGGGGGCACCATCCCTGAGGAAAACCTCACTAACTACAACGTCGATCGTGTGAAAACGCTGGGGGAAGCGGTCCTCGGGCTCACGATCGGTTGTGCCCAATGTCACGACCACAAATACGATCCTCTCACTCAAAAAGATTTCTACAGCCTGTTCGCCTACTTCAACACCTTGAGCGACGTCGGCCTCGACGGTAACGGCGGCGTGAATCCCAAACCCTACCTGCAGGCGAAAACAGTCCTGCAAACCGGCGAAGAAAAACAACTGCGACGGCACATCGCCCGGCTGAAAGAGCGGCTGGCCTCTCCGCCCGACAAACGACTGACTGCCTGGGAGAAACAGCAGCAAGCGGAATTGGCACGTCGCGACGAGGGGCTGGAACTGCTGCCGGTCAAGTTACTAAAGGTCAGCACGCCCAATCGTGGTGCTGGATATGAAATCGACGGCGATCGATTTGTCCATGTCACTCAGCCGAACGGAATGGCGGCCTACGATGTGTTGACCAAGTTGCCGACAACGTCGCAGCCGATCAACGGATTGCGTGTCGTCTTTCATCCAGACGATGACGTTCCGGGAAACGGTTGGGGTTATGGCCCCAAACCGCGTGCCCGTGGCAAACAGAAAGTGAAGGATCCGCAAAAAGGGAGCTTTGTGCTGACGGCGCTTTCCGTCAGTGTGGGGGAAGTGCCCGCCGACCAGGTCGATTTATTTCGGCTGCTCGAAGCGGCACGGGTCACCGCCAGCATTTGGAAGCCGGAAAACCGACCCGAAAACTGCCTCGACATGCGGAATGAAAATGGTTGGTCTCCGCCCCTGGAACACGGAGGTCCGGTCCATCTCACGATGACGTTTGCCGAACCGGTCAACGCCACCGTAACTCCTTATTTGACGACGCAGCTCAATTTCGGTTCCGGCAACAACCTGATTGCCGCCCGCATGGAAATCTTCGCGATGACCGGCGCCGACGATGGCAGCAGCCTCACGCCGGACGTGATTACCGCTCTTGAAAACCCCGCCGCTCGACGTACGGAAAAACAACAACAAACGATCCGCAACTACTTCGCAGCCCACTCACCGCAAATGGAGCGCACGCGAATCGATTTGGCCAACGCCGAAGAACGCTTGGCCGTGCTGACTCGCGAGTTCCCCACGATGGTGATGAATGTCGCTGAGAAACCGCGTGAGACATTCATTCTCAACCGAGGTGATTATTCGCAGCCGACAATCCCCGTTTCGATGACGACGCCCGAGTCGTTGCCGAGAAGTTCCGAGCAGCAAAACAATCGCCTCTCGCTGGCCAAATGGATTACCATGCCAGGTCATCCGCTGACCGCACGCGTTTACGTGAACCGGGTCTGGCAGATGATGTTCGGCGAGGGAATCGTGCGCACGCCGGCCGATTTCGGATCACAGGGGGAATGGCCGACCCATCCGGAATTGCTCGACTGGTTGGCGGTCGACTTTGTCGAAAGCGGCTGGGACGTTAAAGCCCTCGTCAAACAGATTGCCATGTCGGCGACCTATCAGCAATCGTCGGCCACATCCGCAGAACTGCTCGAGCGCGATCCACAAAACCGGCTGTTGGCACGCGGCCCACGATTTCGCATGTCGGCGGAATTGATTCGCGACGGTGCCCTCAAGGCCAGCGGACTGTTGAACGACCAGATCGGCGGACCGAGCGTCAATCCGTACACGCCGGGTGATTTGTGGCGCGAGATCAGTCATTACGGCAGTACACCGGCCACCGCGCAGACTTTTGTGCAGGACCACGGTAACAAGCTGTATCGCCGAAGTCTGTATACGTTTTGGAAGCGGACCGCACCGCCCCCCAATATGGCCGCCTTCGATGCACCAAACCGCGAAACATGTGTCGTCTCCCGCCCCACAACCAATACGCCGCTGCAGGCGTTGGTGTTGCTCAATGATGTGCAGTTTGTCGAAGCGGCTCGGGCGTTCGCAGAGCGGATCTTATTGCGCGAGGAGGATGATCGCAGTCGGCTCCAGTGGGCAATGCTCGAAAGTTTGTCGCGACCGGCCACTGAGAAAGAACTCAACATTTTAGTCGACGCGGTGACGCGAGAGCGAAACCGATATCGTGACCATAAGAAGGCCGCTCGGGCATTGGTTTCCGTGGGAGAATCGCCTCGCGATCTCTCGCTTTCCGTTGAGGAACATGCCGCCTGGACCCAGATTGCCAGCACAATTTTGAATTTGAGTGAAGTCGTTACGAGGAATTGAATCTCGGAACGACAGTTCATATGCGTTTTATTCGTTCAGCTTCTCAACAAATGTGATTGCCATGAATACTCCGAACGAATTCCTCGAACAACAATCGCGTCGGCGTTTCTTAGCGAACTCTGCGGGTGGCATCGGCACGGTCGCCCTGGGCACCATGCTCGCATCGGCAATGGAACAGTCCGCGTCAGCCGAGGTCAGTGGTGGGATCCCTGGTTTGCCACATTTCACGCCGAAGGCCAAGCGAGTAATCTGCCTGTTCCAGTCGGGAGGCGTCTCGCACGTCGATTTGTTTGACGACAAACGGGCTTTGCACGAGTACGCGGGCAAAGAGATTCCGCCATCTGTCAAAGGAGACCAGCGCCTCACCGGCATGACCTCCCGGCAGACAGAATACCCAGTCGTGCCGCCGCTCAAGCCGGGCAAACATTGCGGCGAGAGCGGCGCCTGGATCAGCGATTTGCTTCCTCATACGCAAACGGTCGCTGACCATTTGACCTTCATCAAAACGGTCCACACTGAAGCGATCAACCACGACCCGGCCATTACGTTTATGAATACCGGCAACCAGCAGCCCGGTTATCCCAGCATGGGTGCCTGGTTGAGCTACGGTCTGGGGACCGACAACGCAAACTTGCCGACCTTTATCGCGATGACTTCGCAGGGTTCGGGAAAGAATCCGGGGCAGCCGATTTTCTCCAGGCTATGGGGGAGCGGGTTTCTACCATCCTCGCATCAAGGAGTGGGGTTGCGCCCCGGCGCTAACCCGGTGTTGTATCTGGCGAACCCGCCGGGAACGACCCGCGAACAGCGCCGCGACATGCTGAATGATTTGGCCCGGCTCAACGAAGCACGGGCGGAAGAATTGGGCGATCCCGAAACGGTGACCCGCATTCAAGCTTACGAAATGGCGTTTCGCATGCAGATGTCGGTCCCCGAACTGACCGATATCAGCGACGAAAGCCCGGCCACCTTGGAAAGCTACGGCCCCGACGTGCATCGACCCGGCAGTTACGCGGCGAACTGTTTGTTGGCCCGCCGACTGACCGAGCGCGGCGTGCGATTTGTTCAGCTTTATCATCGTGGGTGGGACCAGCACATTGCCCTCGCGCGGCAGTTGCCGAACCAATGTCGCGATGTCGATCAACCGTCAGCGGCATTGGTGAAGGACCTCGCGGAACGCGGATTGCTTAATGAGACGCTGGTGCTGTTCATGACGGAGTTCGGGCGGACCACGTTCAGCCAGGGCAAATTGGGAGACCCCAGCTCGGGGCGCGACCACCACGGGCGCTGCTTTACGTGCTGGATGGCCGGTGGCGGCGTGAAAGGGGGCTTCGAATACGGAGCAACCGATGACTTTTGCTACAACATTGCCGAGGACCCGGTCCATCTTCGGGACTTGCACGCCACGTTAATGCATTCACTGGGAATCGACCACGAGCGATTTTCATATCCCTTCCGCGGATTGAATGTGCGTCTCACCGGCGTCGAAGAATCGCATGTCGTAAACGACGTGTTCGCGTGATTTCACTCAACATCCGTTGTCGCGGGTGTCGGAATCACCATGTTGTTGACACGTAGCTCTCCGTGCGCCACTCTGGTGCTCGGTTTAAGGCCTACAATGTCGGAGCCTCTGTTCCTATTGGCGTCGCATACGGACGACTGGGGCGATGGCCTCTGTTTGGTCACCGAGTTGAATCAAAATGTTGCCCTGGATTCAGACAACGTTGAATACTGTCAAGAATTGGATTGAGCGAACCCCAAAGCCGTGGACTCAGTGGGCGCTGAATCTCTTAGTTGCATTCTTTGGAGGAGTATTCGCGATTCCATTGTTGCGAAAGTATCCCAAATGGATCCACGAATTCGCAGCCGAACTCTCTGATTGGCAGAAACACCTTCTGAGATTTTTTGTTTGCGTTCTGTTTGTTCACATCTGGTTCAATTTGTTCGTGCCCAAGTCGAGCCATCTAACACACTGGCGGACCCACCCGCCAGCATGGTCAGCTTGGCTCATTGCATCAATCTTCCTGTTCTTTTTCGATGTCACGACTGGACTGTCACCGAACACGTTTCAAGCATCTGCGTCTGACTGGTTCGCCTATGCGGGCTGTTCGATCATCGTTGTTTTGCTTTTTCATCTTGTTTCGGAAAAAAAGGACAGTGGGGATCACGAAAAGGCCTTTGGTGCACCGCGTTCTATCGATTGGGATGCTAGTGATTGGAATTCAATTAAAGATTGGCTCATTTCAGAAACTCCTGCGAATGACGATCGATTTGATGGCTTGATCATTGCGAAACGGATTAAACAACTGCTCGAACGCGGGATACGTTCAGTCGGTATAGTTGGCGAATTTGGAACTGGAAAAACGACAACCGTAGATTGGATTTCCAGATTGGTAGAGCAAGATCGTCTGACGGATGTCTCTAACTTATTTGTCAGCAATCACAGCTGTTGGGGATTCGAAACTTCTGCATCGTCCATCCACACAATGTTGGGCGATGCGATTTCGCTGGTACATGAGCATATCGATACATTTCATGTTACCTCACTCCCGGATTCGTACCGGCGCACAATTTCCGGTGGGAATCAGTGGTTCGAGCACATTTCTAAAACAAGTTTTCGTAGTGCTGACCCCAAGGAACAATTTGCTCATCTGTCTGATGTCTTGCGTGCTACGAAAACGCGGCTTGTTTTTGTTGTAGAAGATTTGGACCGCAACAAGAGCCCAGAATTCGATATCCAAGAAGTACTGGGTTTTCTTCACCAATTAAAAGAGATCCCTCACCTTTCGTTCATACTAACTGCCGGTTTGAATTCTCCTGTACGAATTGACTTTGCAAAACTATGCGATCACATCGAATACATGCCAACTGTGTCTGTACCACAGACGATACAAATGATTACTACAATCCGTGAGCATTGCTTCGACCAAAACGAGTTTCCACATATTCGCGTTGGTCCTTTGAACGATAACCAGTGGGAATACAAGCGTTGGCGTTATCACTCCGATGGAGTGAAATTATTGGCTCCAGACGCCGTCTCGAGACTCCTAAAAACGCCACGGTCACTTCGCCATGCAGTGGGGAGAACGGTCCGCGGATGGCAACAACTTTTTGGTGAAGTCGACTTTGATCAATTGTTAGCGATCAATGTGCTTCGATTTGCGGCACCAGAGGCTTTTACTTTTGTCCTTTATCACTGGTACCGTCTGCACAGTCCGCCGTCTGAATACATGCAACAGGACGATCGGTTGGCTGCGGTTTCGGCATCCTTGCGAACTGAATGGGATGAAATTTCTGGAAATGTTCAATGGGATACGAAGGCTGCCAGAGTTCTAATTGACCTAATTCTTCCAGCGACGCCGGAGTGGTTTGGGGATGAAGGGTTCCACTTCGGCGTTGAAACACGCGTGCAAGGCCTTGGCAATGAACGTCATTGGCGTCGAGCGTTAAATGAAGATATAGGAACAGATGAAGTCAGAGACCAGACTGTCATCTGCGACATGCGTGAATGGACCGACAGTCCTACTGCAAACTCAACCCTCATCGTCCAAATCTGCTCATCGACAGAGTACAGCAATATTTGGGAAGATTTGGCAAATGTTGATCCCATCAAAGATATGGGCCGGATCCTACTTCTTTGTCAGCATGTCTTGCAGCAGATTTGTCAGGCGGATGGTTCTGCAGCATCCGATGAAAGCCAAGGTTTCGGAGTAATATACCGATTCGCAAACGCGCGTGGTTTAGGTATGGTTGACGGGAATCGAAAATGGCTCGAGGACCGAATCACAGAGGCGGCGGCCGTTAGCCTAAAGCTAGTTCAAGACCTTTGGTACTACTGGGGGCACGGGAAATACTCGATTCTGCAACCAGAGGATCAGGGCGACGTTCGGCGGAAGATTATTGACGTTCTACAGAGCCTGTTAAACGATTATTCCGCGTTGGCGAAAATAATACACCCATCGCATCCGTACGCGATTTTTCATCTGGTTTTCGATTCTCCGAACGAAGACGCAACGCGAACTGGTGTGGAATATTGGAGGTGGCTCAGCCCGCTGTTGTTGGAAGGCTTACATAAAAATAATCCGACTGTCGCAAATGCCGTCTGTAAGCTAATTGCCACACGCGAATCACATAGGAGTACGGCAAGCGCTGCTGTCGACACGCAAATACTCAAGAGTTTTTTTGGCGATAGTGCGAGAGAGGTTATTGACGCGATCGAACAATTAACGCCAGAACTCAATGAGGATGATACAGTTTTTGCACGTGGGATCGTCGCGAGCGCAAGGGCAGTGTTGGGAAATGAGGAGTAACCGTGAGGCAGATACATCAACGGGCAATCGGTGTGCATCATCAATTCACGATTTAGCGGAGTGATAGAAAGTGTCGTTTTCTAGAAGTTGCCAAAGTGACAATTCCCAGTGAAAGAGTGACGATGCCTTTTTGATTGTTCGCGCGACGCTGTCTCGATTGGTTTTGTCCATTGATCGTTGCTCCAGACCAGTTGTAACTGTTTTCGACGGGAAACTACGGAATATTAGAAGACGTCGAGGTCCTAGAAGATTGTGTCGTCGCAACCGGATTGCCCTGCGACGACACGTTTCGGCCGACGGTTACAACATCAAAAGTGCCCAGGTCAATCAGTTCGCTGGTCGTTGGAACGAATTCGTGGATGCTGTGGTAGCGGTAAAAGATCGCTTTACCAAAATTGTCACGCACAGGTTGGTGCGACTGTACGCTGATATCATATTGTTGACCGACGATAAGTCCCGTTAACGTGAATCGGCCGTCGTTGTCGGTTTTGACAAAATCGGTGAACAGAACCTCGGTGAGTGTATCGTTATCTTCAACATCGAAAGATGCTCGAACTCCGTAGCGGATTTCTCGACCTGAAACAGGGTCATTCGTGCCGGACTGCAACAATTGACCGTTCGCAGTGCCCGTTGGTTCTACGAATATCTTGATTTCGGGGACATTGGAGTCGACATCGATGATACCGGCTAATTCCTCGTCTTTTGATCTCGCCAACATGATCTTGCGAAACGGTTTCGGTTCAAAATCGAATTGTCCATTTGCATCGGATGCACTTTCGTGAAACCAGTTGGTTTTGTCGAGGTGGCGCGAGCGACCGTAAATGCTTGCATAAGGAACTGGCTGTGGCGGTTCACCGGTCACAACAATCCCACGAACTCTTTTCGTCATATCGCGGGCTAAATGAAACCCGATTTGCTGCGACCGATTATCAATGATCTCGAATTCACTCTTCATTTCGGTCGACGGCACGGCTACTCGTGCAAGATACTGCCCTGGTCCTACGAAGAATTGGAACCATCCCTCGTCGTCGGTTAGAACTCCGAGGGCGTCGGTTTCACCCCCACGGCTGATGGTGGGACGCAATGGCGTTTTAACGTTCGCTGAAGTCGTCTCATATGCGCCTGGAGCGTCTTTCAATATCTGACCTTGTTGAAACAAAACAACGGGCTGTTTCACAGCCGGGCGCTTGTCCGGGCCGAAAGTCACTCGGCCGTACACCCGCGTGGCTGGTTGCAGTTGGAAATCAAGATTGTCAATCGGTTCGTTGCGCCGAATGTGCAGGCCGTCGTACGAAGTCGAGGCCCATTTGTTGTCGTCGACGGCGATCAGGTAAAACAGACCTGGATGTGCCAGGATTCCGTATCGCCCGTCGGCATCGGTTGTGGTTCGGTAATTGACTCGTTTACGTTTAGACCCAATGCCGCCCGCTTTGACGATGATTCCGGCCGCGGGCTGTCCATTTGGCTGTCGAACTTGCCCTCGGATCGGCACGAGTTTTTGCAGCGTGATGGTGAAATCGTGGCCTTGAAGATTCTCGATGACTTTTCGACTGCGGTCATAGCCTTCGGCTTTCACCGAAAACGTTGATTCGGACTGCTCGATCCATTTCGGAAGCCAATCGAAGACTGCCGCACCGTTGGAATTCGAAAGGACGCGAACATCATTGCCGATGTAAGCAAGATTTAGGCGATCGTTGTCAGGTTTGTGTACGATCCATGGGCTAACCGACGCACCGGAGATGGGGTGTGCAGTATCGGCGTCGCGCACATGAATGATCACGGGATGGACGCCGCTAAGCGTCAACTCCACGGGTCTTGACCAATCGACGTCATCCTGTGGTTGTCCTGTCGAGACTTTGCCGCGATCAAAAAAGCTGCGATAGTCCAACCCTTGCCCACGCTTCCACGAATAGACGTGGTACACAGGCATGTCCCGAGGAATGAGCATTGCCGCCCGACCATCCGCGTCAGTCACCATGCTTGCGGTTTGGAAGGGCGTCAGCACGCCGACATTGGCACCTTCGATGGGTTTGCTACTTTCGTCCGCGACGGCCGCTGTGATTCTGCGGCTTGGCTTTAGGATGAGCTTGATGGACGGGTTTTGGTGCTTGATAAAGTCCATCGGAACCGGCCAGGGGGACTCATGGTAGCTGGCCATGAAGCGGTCGTTGTCGCTCCGCGCCAGCAAATAGTCGAATTTGTTTCCAATCGGAAGCTGGAATTCGAATCGACCGGAGCTGTCTGTTGACGTGGTACCTTGTTTTCCGCGAAAGCCAAACTCAATCGACACGCCAGCGACTTGGCTCCCTTCGGTATTCACGACAGTACCGGAAACAGTGACGAGTTCGGATGCAGAATCCTCATCAGTGTTGGACGATTGTGTTATCACGCCGGCAGTCGAATGGGATGTCGATTTCTGCAGAGCGGCCGATGCATCGAGGTCGTTGTTCTCTGGTAATTCACTGGTCAGTGGAGCAGCATCGGCTTGGTCGCGAATACCGACAGTCGGTCCAAGCAGTCCTGCCGTCAGCAGTACAAATGTTGCGGCTACGGCAACGATCGAACCGACCCGGCTGGTGACCGGCCGACGTGATTTGTTGGGATGGAGAATCGCGCGCACGCGTCGCTCGACATGGCCGGGGCGGGCCATGGCGACAGCAGTTCCGAAT
>JANQRQ010000092.1 GCA_028284485.1 Planctomycetaceae bacterium
GGCCTCTCGGCTCGCGCTGTTCTCGGCGAACTCATCGACGACCCGCTGCTGGTCGAAATGTTGCTTTGCCCGACCATGTGGTACGGCAACGCCCGCGAGCATGACATGGATTTTGGGCAGTTTTGCATCATGTTTCGCAGCATCTTCTTGGAGGGATTTGCCCGCCCATTTGCCGGAGTCCGGCTGATCTTGAAGAACTTTGTCAAGCGATTTCGCGCACTCGGAGGCGAGTTGAAGTTGCGAAGCGGGGTTTCGCGAATCAAGACAGACGGCGATCGCGCGGTCGGCGTCGTGCTCGACGACGGACAAGAAATCGAAGGCAAGCGGATTCTCTCCTCAGCCGGGAGGCTGGAAACGCTGCGCCTCTGTGACGACATTTCCGAGGTCGACCAGGCGAGTTCGGGACAGCTTTCGTTCATCGAGGCGGTTTCGATTCTCGACCGTCAACCGCGCCAGTTGGGAATCGATCGCACCATCGTGTTCTTTAACGACAGCGACGAATTTCACTGGCAGAAGCCGGTCGACGATATATGCGACGTGCGCACGGGAGTGGTCTGTTCGCCCAACAACTTCAGTTACAGCCCCGATGAGGGACAACTTGCCGAAGGGGTGGTGAGGATCACGACTCAGGCCAACTTCGACGGCTGGGCCGGCCTGTCGGACGATCAGTACCAGTTGGAAAAGCTCCGCTGGTACGACCGCTCGGTCGAATCGGCGGTTCGCTTTGTGCCCGATTTTCGCAGCCGGGTCATCGAAACCGACATGTTCACGCCCGCCACGATTCGCCGCTTCACCTGGCACGACAATGGGACCGTGTACGGTGCGCCGGAGAAAACCCTCGACGGTACGACGCACTTGAGCAACCTCTTCCTTTGCGGAAACGACCAGGGGTTCGTGGGGATCATTGGAACGGTCGTCAGCGGCATTTCGATTGCCAATCAGCATCTGCTGAGAGACTGACCCGCACCCAAAGATTCCAGCCAGTCGCCCAATTCTCAAAGTTTCCTGATTGCCGTAGACGAACGAGGCGATTCCCCTCAAAATGGGTATAACTGCCAGGATTCAAGTCCCGCGACTTCGAGTGGTGGACCACGACGATGCTTCTGCAAACGCGATGCACCTACTGCGGCCAGGTTTTCGCCGCACCCGCCGAAATGGCCGGCAAAACGGTCAATTGCCCCAACTGCAACCAGCGATTCTTCATTCCGGTTCCCGAGGGCATGTACCGTGATCCGGGCGATCCCGAGCGGATGTCGGCAGGCAGCGTAGCAACAGTCTTGGGCATGTCGGCCGCGACGTTCTTGGTCTCTTGCGTGGTGTTGGCCGCAATTGGGATCGGCGCAGCCGGCCTGACGTGGCTCTTTTTCGGCTCCGGCTTCGATCCGGATGACCCACAAATTCCCAACCCGCTGTTGAGCAGAAATCGCAATGCAAGTAACCGATCCGATGCGAGCACTCCCTACGCCGATGATTCGTTGGATGCAGATGACAACGATGATTCGTCAGACGACGGAGACATCGACGGCGAAGATCTGACAAACGACTCGTCGAGCGATTCTGGAAGCCCATATGCTTCTGGATCCGGTTTCGACGACGGCGCCCCTTCTTCGCCCTTCAATGATCCAACCAACGACCCACCATCGGACGACGAGCCCGATACTCGAATTGCCGATGACGATGCCGACGGGTCGGCCGCTCCCAGCAACTGGAATGTCACGCCCGAGCCACGTCCGATGGCCGCATCGTTTGCGAC
>JANQRQ010000105.1 GCA_028284485.1 Planctomycetaceae bacterium
GTGGTGCGGGTCAATTTGCCGAAGTCCACTTTCGGATTTCGGGATTACCACATGACATTGAACCGGAAGAGTACTTTACAAAGGCTCGCTTCGAGAGCATGCGGGAGTTTCACTATGATCCCGCGCTTAACTATTGCTTCGTCGACAGGATTACCGGTGGTTCCATTCCGAATAACTTCATCCCCGCGGTTGAAAAGGGGATCCGGGAACGCATGGAACGAGGTGTGTTGGCCGGTTACCAGGTGCAGGACGTCGTCGTTGAGCTGTTTTTCGGAAAAGACCACCCGGTCGACAGTAACGAGACGGCGTTTAAGACCGCTGCAAGTATGTGTTTTCGCGAAGTTTTCAACCAATCGAAGCCGGTACTCCTGGAACCAATCGTTCAATTGGAGATACTGATTCCCAGCGATAAGTTGGGTGACATTACGAGTGACCTGAATACGCGCCGCGGTCGAGTGGAGGGTATGGATGGTGCACCGGGTGGATACCAGGTGATTCAAGCGAAGGTTCCGCTGGCAGAGGTCATGACGTATTCGCGATCGCTTTCGAGCATGACGGGTGGCCAAGGATCGTTCACGTTCGAGTTGAGTCACTACGAAGTCGTACCGCCGAACGAACAATCGAAAATCGTTGCTGCGGCGAAAAAAGCAGACGAAGAAGAATAGCATCAACCTAGGGTCGAGCGGGGCAGGGTAGCCCTTGTGAAGGATGCCTCCGGATCGCTTGTGTGCGAACAGACGCGTCAGGCCACCACGGCATTCGCAAACGAGGTGGCTGGCTCGTTAGGGCTTGCGTCGTTTTTCGTCACCAAGTGGCTGGTTCCATACCCGGAGCTGTCGTCGAATTTCCGCCAGGCTGATCGGGACAGGCGGCGCCTTGATCGACAGTTCTGACGGTGGAGCAATCTCGACATTCGTCAGTTCGTGCTTGTCGACTTCCTTTTCAAGCTCTTCAAGCCATGCCGGCACTTCAATGGCCGAACCTGCCGTCCCCTTCAGATAGGAATCGACCTCTGATCTCAATGCCAGGAAAGCCGAATTAAGGTCCTGGTCGGTTTTGGCCTCACGCATCGCCTGGGGAACCATGGCAAGCATTCTGTGTACTGCGAGCGGCTTGACGAATCGTTCGTTCAGGCGATCGGCAATAAACGGCAGCCGAACGCCATAGCGATCTTGAAGTTTCCAGAGCTGTTGTAAGTGGGCTTCAGCGGCGGTGGATGATTTATTCTCGAATACCGTTTCCCAAATCGACGTTGCCTTACGCCGTCCTGACCGTGCGAGCACCTCATGGGCGAGACCAATCGGCGCAAAGTTCCAAGCATCTCGCTCATACTTGGCTTCGGCTCGCAGAAAGTCCAGAAAGCAGAAGAACATCTCGCCGTAGTCGGATTGCGTTGTTGTTGTATTGTATTCTAGAAATCGATCGAATTTATCGACCACGGAACCGTAGATCAGTTCCAGCAGGCGAATGACTTTTAGGGGATCCGCATCACCGTTTTCTAAATCCCTAAGTAACGGGTTGGGATGCAGCGGATCTTCGTTTTCATCGAGATAGTTGATAAAGGAGTCGATGCCGTCATGGAGAATTGCTCGGACATTTCCCAGTGTCAGCATTTTTGCGTGAAATAGATCCGAACCATATTGCTGAATGAATAATTGGACATCCTGCCAGATTTCTTCATCGTCTAAACCTTCGACCGTTGAAAGTCGCATCGACCGACTGTGCTTCATCCACTGCCCGAGGTAGTGGTCGACAATTTCACCCACGACATCGACAAGTTCGTCGTCAATGGGTTGTTCAGATTCCCACTCGTTTGCTGATTGGACGACGAATTCCAATGTTGACCGGAGCGCAGTTCGAAAAACCCGATCAAACTCGGTGACGACGACTCCCTCAGGGCGGGAGTGATGCTCCATCCGATAGGCTGTTCGCAAGACGTGCCATGTCTCATTGAGCATGCCTAATTGGGGGAGCTGTGAGAGCAAAAACCGCATATCGGTTTGCAGTGTTCGGGCAGTCAGAATCTGAAAGGGATGTCCTGAGCTTTCGAGCGGAACGTACAACAATGGTTTTCGCGAAAACCGTTTCAGAAGACCAGGAAGCTTATTGCGGACTTCATCCAAGTTTCGACGGAGTATGGCGCGATAAACGTCGACGACTTGACGCTCCTCTGCCGAAAGTAGTTCGTTTGTATCGTTCTCAGAAAGGCATCCGGCCAGCACGCGTTCTGCAATTCGACAATTGATATGGGTCGCAATGATCGAATGCATGAGGAAGAACCGAGTCTGAAGCTGCAAATCGTATTCAACGTTCGAGTCATGGTCCCCGAGCGGTTCGGGAATCTCAAATTCCCAAATTGAAAGCAGTAGTTGGCTCAGATCTGATTGCATCGCCCGAGTACGGTTGAACCACTCTCGCAGAACACTGCTGTCGATTGGCTCATTGACGGGCTGTCCAGGCGAAGCCTCGCTGCCTTGGTTTCTGATGAAGTACGCCGCCGCGATTTGCCAAAGCTGTGCCAGCGTAATAAGAAACCTCAGCCGGGGTTCCAAATGGCGACTAATCATGTCGAATTCGGTATTCGACGGGGCAAATCCTCCTTCGAGCATTTCACCCGGATTGCCGTCCGATGCGCTATCCCGATAGACGATACCGTCGTAGGCGGCTTCGAATAGAGCGTCTTCGTCTTCTTCTTCGTCGTCCTCATCCTCGTCTGCAAATGAGTCGATCAACTCTTCGATGCTGTCCTCGTCGTAAAATTCGTCGGCACCAAACGAATCGCCGATGGATGGAACGAGCCAGAATGAGCCGGCGTTGGCCTCCAAGTAGTCGAACATTCTGCAGATCGTTTTCCAGCGAGTCGATTCTGCTTCAGGCCATGCGTCTTGAGACGTCACGAGATTCATCCATGTGAGAAGCAGGGGATGAAACGAATGTGGTCCCGATTCCAGACCGACGTCTTCGCCTTGGCTGAGCCATTGCATCATGAGGCCCATCGCGGCGACGTAATCCTGCTTTTCGAGCAAGGCGCTCACGACTCGTGCATACGCCTTCGGTGATTGAAACGATTCGACATGGCCTCGCCAAAAAGAGATGTCACCGGCCGACTCTCCGGCCGCACGCCACTCGGCCAAGGCTTGCGACACATGCACCGCCGACTCCCAGCTTTCGACACCGGGAACGTCCGGGAGATCTTCGATGACGCCGATTGCAAATCGATCCCAATACTCTGCCAATCGACGAAACCGGGTGGAAAACGCCTTTGCGTGTTGGTCTTGGCCTAAGGCAGCAGCCTCAGCCAATGCCCGAGAATAGACATCGAAAATGCTGTCCATAATTTCCAGCAACATTTCGATCCGCTGATCCGGAATACTGTCCTCTCGAGACGAGAACAACGGAAATTGGCCATGAAATCCGAGAATGTTCCACGGATCAACAAACGCACCGCTACCGATTCCCCGATTCAAATACTCTTCAATTTCGACGAACAATTGTTCGACCTGATCCAATTTTCCGGCTTCGAGTAGGTGATGGCAGTCTGTAATTCGGCACTGGATTTCACACTCCATCCGGGTCGACAAGGCGGGGATGATTGCAGCTTGCTCGCGGCTTTCGTCTGCAAAACCCATTTTGGAGTACAGCTTGGCGAGATGGCGATGTTGGACCTGCTGAGATCCGTACTGGGCCAAATGCAGATTCAGATACTGTCGCACATGACCAAATGGCTGCTGGACGGTGGCTGCCGCCTTTTCGAGTCGCTTGGCACGTTGTCCCGATACTGATTTCATCAGTTCGTCGTAGAAGTAGTCACGCTGACGTGCGACGGCGGGCAAAAGCGATGTCAGCGTAACATCGGAGCTATGTGTTTCGGGGCCTGCGCCGCTGATCGAGGAGGCCATTAGGATCGTGCCGCACAGGACTGCCGCTGCATCGTGCAGCAATTCTTCTGCAGGTTCGTTGGAATGCTCATCCATCCAGTTGAGCATGGCGTCCAGAATGATTGCTCGAACGACGAAACGACGGTAGTACCCCTTCGTGTCAATCAGATGGGGATCCCACTCGCCGAACATGTAGTTCGTGCGTTTGTTGACAGGATGATTGTGGTCATGAGCGCGCACGTCCAAACAAAACTCATCCATTCGATCGATATCAAAATGCGACGCGGACAAGAGAGAACGGTCCGTTCGACGCAGGAACTCCAACGTTTGTTCGACCAATTCCTGATAGCGACCGACGGCCACGCCGGAGTCGCGAAGGTATAGCGGAATCGGGCAGTAGCGCTCGTGCTCGTAAGCTTGCATTTTCTGCCCGTTTTCCAATACAGCGACGGGGCGGAATCCGACGAAGTGATTCAGTCGGTCCAAAGCCGATTCGATGATCCGTTCGGTCTCTGTCCAGGGAGGTCCTTCAGCGAGGACGACTTCAAATAACCGCGTGAGAAAGAATGGTTGCTGAAGCTCTTGGTCCGATAAATGGAACAAGAGGTCGCTGTGAAACTTGCGATAGGCCGGCCACAAACGGTCAAAGACAATCTCGATAGCCGCCTTAGCTTGCTCTGAGTTTTCAAACGCCGGCGATGACGTACTAACGTTTGATAGGTGCGCTAGCAATAGGTTGCGTATGCGATCCCAAGGAGAATTCGAACCGGCGGATGCGTAAACAGCGTTGATGTTCTTTCGAAATGCCGCATCGGCACTTCCGTTCGAGAAATTCAAATATCCAAGAATCTCGGTCACGGTGGAATCGTCGGCCCACTGCGACTCGTCATCTTGATTTTGGTGAGTTGTCATTGCGTCCCGCGCTGAGTTTCTATGTCTACCTAAGCACGTCGGTTGAAGCACTCGCGATTCATGGGGCTTCTTGGCGACCAGCGAGTCTGAGTCCGCTTGATTTTATCGACTGTCAGTGCCGGTTAAGTAGAACAATCAGATGGAGGTTTTAAAAGTGTCCGGTGTCGCCAAATTTTTCTTGGCCCGTGGTTCGCGCGGCCGACAATTCCGATCGTCTACGCGAATCACGAGGAATACGGGAAAATGTGCCGAAATAAAGAGCGGCAATGCCACAATTTAGCCAGTACGGGGGAAAAGCGACGCTTTCCGAAAGAATTATTCTCTGAAATACTCGGAAATGGAATTTCCTATTTGACCCGAATCCCATTCCGTGGGAACACTGTGATCAGGAATCTTCGGAATACGCTTGGGAAATAACAATGATCAGCCTCGAAAAGATTCTGGTAGCTGTCGACTTCAGTGATCATGCCAAGCGGGCATTGGACTATGGTGCCGAGTTGGCGCGCACGTTTGGCTCGCAATTGATCGTTGGTCATGTTGTTGCGAAACCCGATTTTCTGTCTCAGATTCCGCCTGGGGGTGAAGGGTATTTTCCGCCCAATGCCCAGGAAATTGCCGCGGATGAAGCCAAACAGGAATGCGAACAATGGTTGAGGCAGGTTGCTGTTAAAGACGCGAAAGCCGTCGTTGTCAGCGGCACGCCATTTGTGGAAATCATTAAGCTTGCCCGAGCCGAAGACGTTGATTTGATCATTGTCGGAACGCATGGTCGAGGAGTGATCGCTCATGCGCTATTGGGTTCAGTTGCCGAGAAGGTCGTGCAAAAAGCGTCGTGTCCCGTACTGACGGTTCGCGAGGGTGAGCATGATTTTGTGATGCCCTAATGATCGGTTGTTGTCGGTAACCTCTCAATGCTGCCCGCAGATTCGACGAGATGTAATTCACAAGCTTCCAACGAGTTCCAGACCTTCCGGATCATGGTGAGTGAGTGATGACGAACGAAGTTGCAGAAACGGTCGATTCTGGTCAGGCCCCTCATCCTGGCAATCGCTGGATGCCGCGTTGGAATCTCGGGGATCTCATCGATCCGCCGGTCTTTACTCGCCGAAACTGGTTTATGTTGTTGGGACCAGGGTTGCTGATGGGAGGGGCAGCTATTGGAGGTGGCGAGTGGCTGATGGGTCCGCGCGTGACGGCCAAGTACGGCGGCGGTCTGATGTGGCTGGCGACACTAAGTATCATCGGTCAGGTCATCTACAACATCGAAATCAGCCGTTACACGCTCTACACCGGCGAGCCGATTTTTACCGGGAAGTTTCGAATGCCGCCGCATCCTTACTTTTGGGTTGTGGCCTATCTATTTCTCGACTTCGGTGCGATCTTTCCCTACCTTGCGGCCAATGCGGCGACGCCGCTGGCGGCCATCATATTAAGGAGAATCCCCGATCCCGCCACCGACATGGTTTTGTTACGTGGTTTGGCCTACGGGATATTTCTCGCTGCCATGGTGCCGCTGGTCTTCGGAGGAAAGATTTACAACGCGCTCAAGGCGATCATGACTTTTAAGATTTTCGTCGTCGTCGGATTCCTGCTCGTGTTGGGGTTGTTCTATTCACACGCTGCGACATGGACTGAAATCTTCTCCGGATTTGGAAAGTTTGGAAATGTGCCAATCCGGCGCAATGAGGATCTCAACGGTAATGGGCGACTCGATCCGGGTGAGGATTGGGACAGGGATGACCACCTTGATGTTAAGGAACCATCCCTGCTCGTGGTGCTCGATTCCGACGGGGATTGGAAGAAAGACTCGCTCGATTTGAATGAAGATGGCCAGCCCGACCCCACAGTCAACGTTGGGACATTGGAAGCCCCGGAGTTCTGGCCCGATATCAATCAGGACGGAGAGCCGGACACCACAGTATTAGTCGATACGAATGGGGACGGTGTTCCCAACCAAGAGTTTCCTGTCGACGGCGATGGCGACGGCAAACCGGATCGATTTATCGATATCGATGGAGATGGCATTCGTGACGGAGACAATCTGGAGAACGTCATAACAGCGACGATTCAGGGCCGCAAATTTCCCAGAATCGACTGGACCATGATCGCGTTCTTGTCTGCGCTTGTGGCGATTTCTGGTTCCGGCGGATTATCAAACACGCCGATCAGCAATTACACACGTGACCAAGGGTGGGGGATGGGACACCATGTCGGTGCGATTCCAAGTGTTGTTGGTGGCAGGCATCTTCAGTTGTCACATGTCGGTACTGTCTTCGCCGTGACAAAGGACTCACTGACACGCTGGAAAGGGTGGTACCGGCACGTCCAACGCGACCAACTCGCGGTCTGGTTGCCTGCCTGCTTTTTGGGTTTGGCGCTGCCCAGCATGCTGTCGGTCGAGTTCTTGCCGCGAGGTACCGATGTCGACAACCAATGGGTTACAGCCACGATGACTGCCGATGCCGTGCAAACTCGTGTTGGTGGAACGGTGGGATTGGTCTTTTGGTTTATGACGTTGTTTTGCGGCTTCTTGGTTTTGGCACCTAGTATGGCGACCACTGCCGATGGCCTGGTTCGTCGCTGGGTCGACGCGTTTTGGACGGCCAGCGGCACGCTCCGGGAGTTGCCCCCTCAAGCGATTCGCTACGTCTATTTTGGCGTGCTATCAATCTACGCGACATTCGGCATGATCATGCTGTCCCTGCAGCAACCGGAGACGCTGTTGATCATCGCGACGACAATTTACAACTTTGCTCTTGGGTTCAGCTGTTGGCACACGGTTTGGCTGAACTCCGTCTTGTTGCCGCACGAATTACGGCCGCACTGGCTGGTCCGCGTAGCGCTGATCTTGGCAGGCACATTCTTTCTGGCCATTGCCACAGTGTCGGCACTGGACAAATGCGGAGCATTGTACTCGGTTTAGCACGCCGTTTCGCAACGTGTCTGCCGCATGCTTCTCTGTTGTAAATCGTTTTTTGGGATAGGGTTGCGTCTATTCGTTCGCAGTCCGGGTTGCCATTCGCTCGATTTTCGTCAACCGGAGGTCCGATTAGGTCGATCTTATCAACTATAGCGATTGTGCGCATTTTGGGATGCGACCTCGCCCATTCCACTGCGGCGCCAGTAGCGTCGCTCATTCACAGACGAGCAAGCATTCGGAAGTTTGCCTCATCACGAACGAGGGCTTCGATGGCTGAGAATAAGACAAACGAGTCACAATTGACTGCCAAACGTGATCACAGCACGTCGATGCTGGCTGGCATTCTTTCTTCTCCGCTACTTTGGGGCGCGGGCCTGACGTTTGGCTTTTACCAACTGATTTCGATACTGCCGATCCACCGCGAATTGGCGACGCGGTATTTCTGCAGCCACCCTTTGGAATATGTCACTTCTGCGCTCTTCTTCTTGGGAATCGCCATTCTGGGGATCAAGGCCGTCGGAGTCCTACGGGAACGGAAAGCGTTTCGGATCTCTCTGACTGATTCTGATTTGTCGAGCGAATCGAGCGATCTTTCATCCCAGATCAGCAAGATCGAGGAGCGACTTGCACTGATTCCCAGCCATCTCGTTCAGACTCATCTCGTCGAGCGAATTCAAGATATCGTCGACTACGTGCGTTCGAAGGGATCGGCCGAAGGATTGGAACAGCATGTTCGGTATCTTGCGGAACTGGCGAGTGACCGGGTTCACCGTAGCTACGCGTTCGTTCGAACGGTCGCCTGGGCTGTTCCGATTCTTGGATTTTTGGGTACCGTCATGGGCATTACCATCGCGATTGCCAACGTGACTCCCGAGCAGCTTGATTCGTCGTTATCAACCGTTACCGGTGGCCTTGCGGTCGCGTTCGATACGACCGCGTTGGCGTTGACGCTTTCGCTGGTTCTGGCGTTTGGCTGGTTTGTTGTGGAACGATCCGAGCAGCAAGTTCTCGCTAGCGTTGAGGAATTGGCCGTCAAGCAGATTCCGATTCTCTTTCCGCCCCCGGCAGCGGGTGGCAGTCCGTTGGCGAATGCGGAAGCCGATGCGGCTCATAATCTGATCGAACGCACCGAGTCGTTAATACGCTGGCAAACGGAGATCTGGCAGGATGCCCTCGAATCGTTGCGGAAACGTTGGGTGGAGACTTTAGATCACCAACAGCAGGCATTCGTGCACGCGCTCGATCAGGGAATGTCGTTGACGCTCGAAAACCATTCGTCACAGTTGGAGTCGGTGCGCGAAGAGTTCCTACAGGGTTACCGAGCCGTTTCCCGTAAAGTCGGTTCCACACTTGGTGAATTGAGTCACATCCAAGCTGGCCAGCAATCGATGTTCGATCGTCAGTTTGCGGAACTGCAGCGACACGGCGAGTTGATACTAAAATTCGTTTCCCAGGAGGAACGGTTGCTGCAGGTGCAGGAGCGACTGGATGAAAACCTGCAGACGATTCGCAACAGCGACACCTTCGAAGAGACGTTGCAAAGCTTGGGAGCTGCGATCAATTTGTTAACCGCCCGTACAAAAGCGGCCTAATCAGCGGATTAATGGTGCTTCATCTCTTGCAGTGCTCATAATTCCGCGTCGGCACTACCGGAAGGCGTCCGACCCCCTGAGATCGCAACGGCATTGGAAATATGAAAAGAGCCAACCATCGGACAGCAAATGCCGTTTCGCTCTTTCCATTTCTGGCAGTGCTGGTTTGCGCCATGGGTGCGCTAATTTTTCTTTTAGTCATCACGACCAGGCAGATTCGAGAGCAGGCCGTCCAGGATCGCCTGGAACTCTCCCAGCCCGATCCTCCACCTGTCGTTTCGTCAGAAACGGATGTGCCCGGCCCGATTCTCATGACGGTCGACTCACTGCCCACCCCGGAGCTACCTGGTCTCGAACCACTACCGGCGCAGCGCATTGAGATTCATCAACAGGATGACTCAGAAGAACGGGAAAGACTGCACCAATCCGCGCTCAAGGAATGGGAGCAAAAGATCACCGGCGTTACTCGGGAAAGAGATGACCTAGTTCATCGAATCGACGAATCTTCGAAAATCCTGTCGGCGTCGCAGAAGCAGGTTGACGAGTCAGCACGTCAACTGGAGCAAACGAGCGAGCGAGTCGCCAAAAGTGAAGCGCGCGTTGACGAGCTGACATCCGAATTCGAAGCGCTGCAATCAGAGCGATTGAAGTTAAATCAAGGGCTTTCCGAGACGAAGCGGAAAATTGCCGACTCACAGGAACGGTCTCAGTTGCAGCAGACGCAATATTCCTTTGTGCCGTTTGATGGCAAGTCGGGCACGACCCGGCGCCCCATTTTGATTGAATGTACAGACGAGGCCATTCGATTCATTCCCGAAGATGTGTCGCTGAAGCCCGAAGATCTCAATGGGTTTACCGTGGGTTACAATCCTCTTCTCTCTGGCGCCAGGGCACTTAGTTATTTTTGGTCACTGGACGGAGTCGGATCGCAGGACGACCACACGGGGGAGCAGCCCTACGTATTGCTCGTCGTCCGCCCGAGCGGGACGGTCGCGTTTTATATGGCCCGTAAGTTCCTGTCACGAATGCGACAGCCGTTTGGGTATGAATTGGTTGAAGATGATTGGGAATTGGCTCTTCCAGAGCCGGATCCCCGGGCTGTGAAAATTTGTCGCGATGCTGTGACAAGCGTCATCGGAGAGCGCAACGAATTACACACCATGCTGAGGGAGCAGCGGGGCTTTCGAGCCGGCAACCGAGGAGCGGGCGGGGGCGGCAGCTCGTTCAATTCGAGTCGCATCGAGAATGGGAATTCCCAAGGGATGAGTCCGGCGGCACGCCCGTTTCGGTTGGGTAACCAATACCGATCTGAGTCGCAGCCACCGGGAGGTCAATTGTTCCCGGAAAGTGCCTCGCCACCCGGTCAAATTGGACGACTTCCGCGATCGACGGAAACAGAAAATGGCCTTGCCGACGCGCTGCGAAGTAATGGCGCGAATCCGATTGGCTCGATTCCAGGCGGAGTTCCAACGATCACGCCGAGAGACAATCGCTCCGGCGCGGGCGAGCGGACGGCTTCGGCAACCATTGAACCAAAGGCGACTGGGGGTGGCGAAGTCGCAACCACGACGAACGGCGGCGATAAAGAGAATAGCGATTCGAAGGCAGAGAACCGTAACACTGAAGGAACGCAGACAATTGCTGACAAGCCGTCGTCAGAGGAGAACCAGAGCGAAGGTTCTCAGGTCGGCTTGGCCGACTCATCTTCAGACTCGGAAGGTACTCTGTTCTCGGAACAGTTGAGCGAACAATCGGATTCCCAGGATTCGGGCGAATCGGGAAATGGTGCACCGCAGTCGGGCTCATCGACACGAATCGAATTGAATCGGCAGGGCAGGAGCACGCCGGGTTGGGGGTTTGGCAACGGTCGTTCGGGAATCGGCTTAGAGCGACGGGTCACAGTTTACATCGAATCGTATCGTGTTGTCGTTGGTGACAAAATCTTACCTGCCGATGATTCCCACTTCGTCAGCGAACATCTTGCCGATGACGCGGTATTTTCTGCTCAGCAACAAGTGCAATCTTGGGGCAACGCTCCCCGGGGCTTCTACTGGATTCCCAGCATTCGGTTTATGGTCAGTCCGGGCGGAAACAAGCACTACGAGCGTCTGAGACCTGCTTTTGAGCAATCCGGCATTCCGACCTCAGTCAAATTCAGGCTGGAAGCATCGCAATCAGCCCAAAAGTCGAGGTCATTGCAATGAAACGCGCGACAGATTCTGCAGAACAGGCATTCGGGTCAGATTCCTTTCTCGATATCATCGCCAACATCGTTGGAATCTTGATCATCTTGATTGTCCTGGCCGGTTTGCGTGTGAGCCAGTTTCCCGTTGCGGTGACGCAGGAAAATGACCCACCCGATGTCGCCCGCGACGATTCCGTCGATACCAAAGTCACCATAGCACACGAGGACGTCGCGCCGCCGCCACTCGACGAAAGCACGCCAGATCCCATTCGGGAAACGCTGCCACTGCCGATCCCACCAACGCTTGATTCTTCGCAGATCACCACCGCAAAGCCAGCACCCGCGCAGGACCTTGAGGAAGAGTTCCGACTGCTGGGCGACGAGGTCGAGTTGCTTCGCAAGTCGCTGGCATCGATTCAGAGTCAGCAGAGCATGGCCCACGGTCGGCAGAACTCACTGCAATCGGAACTTTCTACAGCGTCCAGTCTTCTGAAGCAACATGGACAATCGGTTGCTAAGGGAGAGGAACAAGTGTTTCAGTTGGCGAAGTCGATCGAAGATTTGAAGGCCCAGGTGGTGAACCTCAGGCAGAAGCTATCTGCCATTGAGAATGTTCCACCGCCCACCGAGAAAATCGAACATCGCGTCACGCAGATCAGCCACGATATTACCGGCAAAGAAATTCACTTTCGTTTGTTGAAGGACCGTGTTGCGCAGGTGCCAATTCAGCAATTGATTGAACGCCTTAAGCCCCAAATCGAAAGGAATCGCAATTGGCTGGCGCAATATGGCCGACAACGCGGAACGGTGGGTCCCGTCAACGGGTTCTCGATGAAATACATCGTGGCGAAACAGCGACTCACACCGCTTGAGGAATTGAATTACGGTCACGGCGCGGTCCGAATCGGGATTTCAGAGTGGAGCATCGATGAGGAGCCCGACCTCGAAACAGAAACCGCAGAAGAGGCGCTCCGTCAAGGTTCTCGGTTCTTCGGCGATTTGATGCTTGCCGAACCCGATACGACGCTGACCTTTTGGGTTTATCCCGATAGCTTCGGGATCTATCGCGAACTCCAAAAAGCCGCTCGTCAGTATGGATTTACGGTCGCTGCCCGGCCGTTGCCGTTCGGAATTCCCATTGCCGGTTCTCCGCAAGGTTCACGATCGGCTGGACAATAGGTCCGAGACAAGGTCGTGCGAAACATTGCGGGCGTTCACTCCGATTTCGTCGCATCGTCCGGTTTCTGAGCCAACGATACCGGAGTGACTGTTATGTTGACCGGTTGCGGCGGTAACAGCGCTCCGCCGCCAGTTTCGGTGACGCGCATTGTCGTGCCTATTAAGGGGCGGATTTCGTTTTCTTGACCGCCTTCGACAGTCAATTCAAACTCGGTTTCGCCGGCCGGGACAGTGACTTTATCGGTCTTGTAACCGGGCAACAAGATATTCAACTCCACATCGACGCTTTTGTTGTATTTGGGGTGTCGTTTCAATGTGCCGCGAATCACGTTCGGTTGTTCGCTGATGATCTTCAAGGTTTTATCATCCAATTTGGCCGTCACCGAGTTATTGACGGGCAGTTGAAATGGCTTCGAATAAGCTGTCGCGAACACTCGTTGGGAATAGGCGTGCGAAACAAGTTCGGCCTTCACGACAAAGCTGACCGACTTGGCAGCAACGTCGGCCGGAACTGCAACTTTAAGGTCGCCATTTGTCTCACGAGGCATGAGGGTTTGGTTCGGCATCGAACGGATGACCGGTTTGTTGCCTGTCTGGAATATCCGGTTGACCGGTCGAATTGCTTCGGTGGAAAGCAATGTGAGCCGAATGGGAGAATCGCCCTCTTTCTGTTCCAAGTCACGAGTGACTTCGATCGGAATATCCGCTGCCACACCTTTGAGCAGGGTCGCGGGGAGACGATTCACATCAATGGAAAGCGGCGTAGGACCGGTCACCGCGACTGGAAGTCGGTCTTCATAGCCGTCAACCGAAACGACATTCGGGCGGCGGGGAATCGTTGCAGTCGCCCGAACGGGGGGATCGACTCCGACGGTTTCGCCAACGAGACGCAACTCGCTCAGGTTGATATCTCCTTGACCTTGTTTTCGTCGCAACGTAACGAACACTCGTTCGTCCGGCGTGGTCGTCTTTATTTGCGAAGGCGAGATGGAAATGGAATCATCCCCGGAAAGCCTCAACGCGATTGCTTCGTCGTAGTTTTTCTTACGTACACGAATTTCAACGACGGCGGACCCGTTCTCTGGAATCGTGATTCGTGGAGTCAACATGTCGAGGGCAATTGTAGGGCGTTCGGCAGGTGCAACCGTGAGCCTGTAGAGATGGTAGGCTCCACCTCGCCCGTGTAGATCACGGATCCCGACCTGAACCGCTTTAATCTCATTTGGGACTTCAAATTCCAGTCCGGGGTCGCGCGTTCCGGGTTGGTCCGTGCTGGCTTTTAAAACACTTCCCTCGGGATGCTTCAGAATCGCCAGCTGTGCATCGAGAGGCGAATTGATCGAGCGCGCAGCAACGTCAAAACGGATCTTCGTTTCAGGCTTCACTTGAAGTATGTAACGGTCCTGTTGACCGACTTCCGAGATTCGACCGTTGATGGTGATCGGAGTGGAATGTTTGTCGTTGAACTGAGCATCAACGGCCTGAAACTGAAATCCAGACTGCGGAGATTCGACGACTTCGATGGATTCGCTTTTGCGAACGATGGGCCCCGGGCCGCTGGCAGCCAGCGATTTGGGAATGCGGACGATCTCAGCCACGCCGCCGGAACCTGTTCGGAAATCGGCATTCACCAGCGAACGATCGCGTATCCCCGTTCCGATCGGTTCGACGGATGCACGCGTCCCAGCAGACACGGCGGCGGGGAATACAGCATCAATCAGTTTGAGGTTGCCAAGTTTCAGGCGATACGGGCTTTGTGCCGGTGCTTTGTACGATAGGTCGTGTAATTCGACGAAATGGCGTCCGGTTTTGGTAATCGTTGCGACGATTCGGGCGTCGCCCCGCAATGCCACGTGTCCCCACTCGATGGCAATCGGAGTCCCGGCATTGTTTTTGATTTCAAGTACCGGTTCCATCGAGCCGCCCAACCGCTTGGACTCGACATCTGCCACAATTTCTTGACCGGCGACGGCATCAAAGTAAATGCGGGTAATCTCCGCTCCCGAAATCGTTCCCGAATAGGCCCCGGGAAGCGATGCCGGTTCTTGAGCCGTTACGCTCCGGGCTGAATACTGTTGCAACTCGTCGATCGCGAGCACGGCTGTGTTGCTGACGCCGTTTCGATTTTGGACACGCAGCGGATAGAAACCGGCAGCCGTTCCTCGAGGAACTTCCAATTCGACAATGAGCTTGGTGGGAGTTGATGCCTTGTCGAGAGTTTGAGTGAACTCTGCGATCGGCAAAGATAAAGATGGATCCGGCAGAAGGTTTCTTCCGGTGATCGTCAAGGTCGTTCGTAAGCCGGATTTAAGGCCCCGCATTGACAGATTTGAGATGCTGGGCGGAGCGGCTTGACCAGGTAATCGCTCGAGGCGAGCCAACTCCTGACCGTTGGGACCGGCGACTTCGATGAATAACTTGGCGACTTCCGAATCGGTCAGCGCTTTCGGGAAAAGCAAAAACTCATCGACGACCCCGCTCGTGTATTCGGAGCTCGCGTTCGTGCTACCAATCGTGATGGGGACATCGTTAAGGATATTTTGCGTTTTCACATTGTACAGCCATGCATGCGATGCGGTGATTTGGCCCTCAGGAACCGTCTTTGTCGGCTTCAAGGGAGCTCCGTTGATGAAGAGCTTCATTTGGACGTCGTCGGCGTCCGTGTCTTCATCGGGAGCAGGGGCGTCTCCGAAGTGCAACGTCGCAGTCACGTAGGCCAGCCGCCGATAACCGATCGCCTTTTGAAGGTCAAATTGAGCGATGCGATAACCGGTTCCATCGTTGACGTAAAGTTGCAAGAGATTTTGCTTGGCCACGAAGTTGATTCCGTAGTTCGTGACCGACTTTTCGGCATCTGGACTTCGCTTGGCGACAATTCCGCGGGCGGCCGTATCATTGGAATTATGCAGATTGAGGTAATAAAAGCTCATCGAGACTCCGTCCGCAAGGTCAACGTCGGAGCTGTCGGGGATTTGAATGTACTGCTTTTGAGCAGCATTCAATTCGATGGCCCGTCGGCCTGGCTGGTTCCAAAAAGGGCTAACGACGCGTTTGGGGCCGTTTTTGAGCTCGCCGTTGTTACTCGTCGTTCCACGCGTGGCAGTATCGACTGCAGTGCCGCTTTTTTCATCAAACGATAAATCTGCGACGGCAAGTGATCGCACCGTTTGCGCGTACGCGTTCGGCGCTGCAATCATGAGGCCAATTGCAGACGCGAGAAAGTACAAGACTCGGAAAGACATATCCCATCGCCAGGGCATCGTACAGGGCCTTTCGTCGAACACGGATTCTCGGATTCAGTCCAACCTTCTAGTGTAAACTGCAGTCGGTCTGTTTTTAAGCCGAGTCCATAGTGCAGTTAACTTTTTCTCGTGGGCGATTCTGGCTCGTGGGAACCAGCTGTCAATGAAAAAAACGAGATTGTCGCGGCCACAAGACAGCGTAATACGCTGTAGAAGATTTACCCTCTTCGCCGCACCAGCCCCTGGTCCCTAGGATTCTCGAACAGGCCACTGTGGACCGGTTTCAATCAAACTCGATGCTTGGGCAGACCGTTGCTGCAAGTTTGACGGTTTTCGTTTGGCGCCGAATATCGGGCTGCTGGTCATCGAGGCGGCTCGTGATCGCAACGTCTCAATCAGTAAAGAAGCGTTGCGAGTTTCCGGCGGAAGTTCCCAGCGAGTTCCGACTCGGGCCCCAATAACTCAAAGATGTTAACCATCGTCTCTTTGGCCTCGGCTCCGACGCCGGATTTGTCAACGGCGATGATCTCGAGACAAACTTCCAAAGCTTCCTCGTACTGGCGACTTGCTGCCAGGGCGTCCGCAAGCTTGAGTTTGAGATTCAAATCATCCGGATTTGCAGAGACCGCTTGGCGTGCGTCTTCGACGTCTCCGACGTCTTCGGCCGCAGTCGCAATATCAAGTTGTGCGCGAACTTTCTCTGCCTCCGGTTCTAAGAAACCGCGCTGTTCCAATTCCGCGAGTATCGACCGGCTCTCCTCGATTTGGCCAAGTGACAAATTGACGCGTGCCAATCCGATTTTCGCTTTCACTTCCTCAGAATTGAGTTGCAGCGCTTCGCTGTATTTGAGCTTGGCATCCTCAGGCTTGTCTGCCTCGATTGATTCACCTTCGGCAATGAGCTCCTGGGCCCGTGACGGAACGATAGCGGTGAGCCATTCACGAATTTCGTCTTCAGATCGAAGTCCCAGGAACTGACTGATCAGTTGCTCTTCACGCAACGCCACAACGAATGGAATCGACTGGACTCCAAAGGCTGCGGCGATCGGTTGCGCTTCATCGATATTGACCTTAACCAGGATGAACTTTCCATCGAACTCTTTCGCCAAGCCTTCCAGTATCGGAGTCAGTTGGCGACATGGTCCGCACCAAGGAGCCCAAAAGTCAACGACAATCGGAGCGGTCTGCGACCGATCGATGACATCCTCTTGGAACTTTTCAGCCGAGGTATTGATGATCCATGGTGAGGCATCAGCCATTCCAAAGTTCCTCAAACACTTGCAGAGCTAGGACCGCAGTTGTGTGATCGTCGGTATTGTGAGCGATGGTCGAGCCACATGCCGAGAATCTCGACGCAGCTTCCAACGCAGAATTGCCGTCCCGCATTTGAAAATCGTAATCCTCACTCCAGTAAATTGGCAGCGGACAAGATTCTATTTCGTTCATAACAAACAGTGACGAGAATTTCGATTGTCGAAAGTTACAGGACTTGTGAATCGTCATCAGTAGGGCACGACCAATGGTCGATTTGTGGGATTTCGACCAACAGATTTTAGGGTCTGCCTGATACGCCAAACGGCATCACGATGTTGCCAAAAAGCAACATGACATGACCACTCTTGATTAGTGGGGTATATGCAACATGTTTTAGGGAAGGGTGTTACGTGAAGTTTCTGCAGCACGGTCGATATGCGGAATGAATGTTGCTGCTTTGGAAAGGACCGATCGGTTGTGTTTGTGGCCGTTCGGACCGCATCAATCAAGATTCCACGTCTTCTGAGCGATGCGTGTTGGTTCCTCGGAATTCACCCACTGGAGTAAATCGCATCATGCAAGTGTCCGGAATCAGCGGCGGTGCCGCTTCAGCGGGAGCAATGGTGGGTCCAGCCAACGCAGGAATGTCGAATGCCGCATCGCCCAGCGGAATCGCGACGTCTGGCATGCAGAACTTGGTGAATACTCTTCAGGACTTTTCGACCGGTGAGATCCTGATTGCATTGATGTTGCTGGCGGCCGCGCAAAAGGATGACGACGAACAGCAAGGCAGTGCGGCATTGGGTTTTCTGGCAGGGATGGCGTTTGCCGCCGGAATCGGTCAATCAGCCGGGCAGTTTCAAACATCCGGAAGTGCTTTCACAGAAGGGCTGATGATCGGCAGTGGTATCGGTGTCGGACTCGACTTGTTCGCGTGATCGTGGATTGACCGCCCTCGCGACGGGTTCTCAGGGGCGACCACTTCTAACGGTCGTGACCGCCATCCAGTACGACGTCGAGTCATGAGCGTTCTTTGACGGTTGTGAATAGAATGACTCGGTCTGCCCCGTCCAGGAAACGAGGCGGAACGACGATCCGTACTGCGATAATCGCACGCCATCTATGGTCGCACGCGAACGTTCCGGCGAAACACTTGATGCCCGTCGGCCTTAAGGACAATCTGATACCGACCCGGTTTCAGGGTTTGTCCAATTTGAAATCCATTGACTGAGTACGATTGGCTCGGTTCGATTCGGTGCTGGAACGTTGCGGCTTCGTTTCCGTTGGCATCCAATAGCAAACCTTCCATTTGCAGGGACGGATGGTCCAGTCCGAGATGGCTCAGGACGTAAATGGTCATTCCCTTACCGAAACTGTCCGTCTCGCCGAAAACTTGAAAGTTCGAGTAGCGGCTTCCGACCATGAATCGGTGGAAGTAGTCTTCATAGGCTGGTAGTTGCTCTGCCAGCATCTCGTCGATTTCTGATTGTGAAATCACGCGGGGCGCTGGCGGATTGCGATCGTGTGTCAGCCCGAAAGAACCGCCAAAATGTTGAATCGCAAGACCGGCGGTCGACCAAAGACAGACAACAGCGAAGTACGCGACAAGACTGACAAGGCGTTGCCGACGAAATGGCACTTTGGCCTTGGTCGTGCTTTGACGGCTGCCAGGTAAGGGGATTGCACTCCGATCTCCCGAGAGATTGGCCCATCGCCGGGCCACAATTCGGGACCTGACGGCCGCGAACAGACTGTCGAACCACTTTAGGTCTCGTTCGTCCAGGAAAGCCAGCAGCGCAACAAGCATAACGGCCGAGAAAATGCTTAAGTACAATGCCATGCAGAGAATCACGTGAAAGACGAGAGCGGCGGCGATCATTAGCCGGCGGAGTCGCGGTACCCAGACAAGCAGGGGAAACCCGATTTCAAATACGACAACCGCCATACTGCTGATACGGACCAGATCGGATTTGGTTGCCAGCCACATCCCCAGCGTCCGCCCACCCCAATGAACATCCAATAGAGAAAACAGCAGCAATTCGCCCGTGGCAAACCCGGGCATATGAAGCTTGGTTGCAGCGGCGCCCCAATAGATGCTACAGACCAAAAGTTGGATCAGGCGGCGCGGCCAACATGGAATGATGGGGCATGCGTTTTGACTCTGATTGTCTAACCAGCGGTCGACGGCCCAATACGTCCCACATCCCGACACGCTCAGCAGCAAAAGTAGATGCAATTGAATCGCTGTGAATTTCTTAAACGTGCCAACTCCATCGAGCAACGCCAGCCAGCCAAAAGAAAACAAGGCGACTAGAATGCTGATTCGTGTCTGCCAACCAATGGTCATTGCAGCGAATGCAAATAAAGCCAGCGAGCAGAGAGTAACGGTTGCGGCGGCATTCAACGTCGGCGGTTCAAGCCAGGTTCCGGGGAGCAGCGGCGCCGGAAATCCAGCGGATGAATACAGCTCGGCGGCAAACGGCCAGCGATATGCCAAATAGAGGAATCCGACGATTCCGGTTCCGATCCGCACCAATGTTAAAGGGCGAGGACTTTCCTTTGCAAAAAGGAATCGGTTCATGAGACGAGTCGATTCGCTCTTGTGTGTCGCGGCGTTGAGCCCACCACCAACAGGACCTGGTCGCAAGCGCTGGCCATCACCTCGCATGTCGGCCGCAGATGCCTGGTGAAATCACTGCCAAGGTCTGTTTTGGTCACTGCTTGTCAATTATTCGGTGGACGGGGCATCAAATTCAGCCACGACGCGCCAATACCTGCGGTCGGGTTTGTCGCCATCGTATTCGCGTCGATAGAGTTGGTCTGGCAGATTAAATCGGGCAGGCCAGTACTCTTCGATCAAGTAGACATGTTCCACAGGATCATCTGCATTCTGGAGTCTGTCACGGGCCAGTTCGCGTTGTACGGCCGACTTTAAGAGGGCTCCACTGCGGTCAATATCCGTACGTAACAGCGACTGGTCTTGGCCCCAGTGAAACCGTTGATCCAGTTCGTTAAGCAGATCAATATGTCGGCCTTGCCGAGTTTTTCCGACTGCAAACGACCGCTGAGATTTCGTTTGGTAATTCGGGAACATATCCCAGGTCATCATTGCGGCAATCGGAGACGAATATGTGTCACCAACGGCCGAGCGGTACAGAAACCAACCATTGGCTAATAAGTATCCGAAAATGAACGACAAGCTTGCGATACGACGAAGCACGGCATGTTGTTCCTATGGTCGTGGGCCCTAGTCCCACCACCATTGCTGGTCATCGGAATCTGCGACTGAGCGCGCACTACTGCGAATTCCTTCCACGCGTTGAGCTGGATCGACCTCGAATTGCATCGCATTCACAGTCTGAAATGGTTCAATCGTCACGCCTCCCCCGACGAGTCCGAGTATCATTCGTCCGCTGACTCGCTTGTAATTCACAAGTGTTTCCACTTGTCGCGGAATCGGGCCACTCTCGATATTCGCCAGGCTGGGATCCATGAACAGCGACATCGGCCAGTCGATCGTCTCGTGAATGCGTTCCTTTTTGAGCAGGGCTGCAAGAATTGCCAGGTCAAACAGGTTTTGCAGTTCGGCGAAAACTGGCGAAACCTCAGAGAGTTCCGGGAAGTGGTCGGTAAATAATTCCGCGAACCGTTGCGTACTCATCTTTTGAAATGGCGCCTGGCTTCGGTTGCCTTCTGCATCGACCATTTCCTGTTCGGACAGCAATTGGACTCGTTGGCCGGCGAATCCAAACGCGTCTCGCTGATCCGTTGTTTGAAATGTTTCGTACAGGGGCGCAAACCACCATCGCTGCATACTATTGCCATTGGGCGTCGTCAACGCGAGGTAGCTTCGAATGCCGCGGACCTGCGGGTTTTCGACGCCCAAGGAAATCCGCTTCATGCGGAAATCGGCTTCAACGAGGACTTGTGCAAAGTGAGAATCGTCGGGCACACCAAATACGGTGACATCCTGCATCCCCAAGATGTCTCGCATCCGTTGATACCGGCGCATCACCACTGCAGGTGTCGCTGCGCTACTGTTACGGGCAACGAACTCTTTCAATTCGGCCAGGTTCTGTTGAACGGGATCGATCGAACAGCCGATACGCCCTCGCCGTTGGAGTGCCCGTAGCGCGACGATCAAGTCATCGAGCCGCAATGGCGGTTTGCCGGTTTCAATCCCGACCATGCGCCCCACACCATCGCGTGCGAATCCTTCTGCGGGGCCGGCGATCACGAGATCCCCTGTTTCGGGGTAGACAAATAAGTAGTCAATTCGTTGCAGGCCGGCGAGATAGAACATTTCTGTCGACACAGGCTCATTCTTGTCGGCAAGTTCGCGGCATTGAGCTTCCAACTTAACAAGCGAGACTTTTCTCATTGGGCTCGGTTGTCGGACGTCATCGTTGAGAGTGTCTTCGGCGGCGGCTCGCAGCCGCTTCTTGCCGAGCGCACCGGCCGTCGCCTTCGAAAACAGAGGCCGAACGACCCCTTCGGCATCAATGAGGATTCCGCCAGCAATTCCTCCGGCGGCCCCACCACCGACGTTGCCCGCGGCACCACCTGCCGCGCCGCCACTAATTCCCCCGGCGGCTCCTCCTCCACCACCGACTCCGCCAGCAAGCCCCCCGCCGATCGTTTGCGAATGAACAGAATCGGGCATCACAAGGGACAAGCAAACCACACAAAACAAGACAGTTAGAGAGTTGGGACCACGCATTTGATTCCTCGATCGTTTCATGACGGAGGCGATCGACAAATCGCCCGTCGCTGCTGATGAATTGAAACAAGACTCAAACAGAGGCCCGCATCGGAAGCTAATTTCGAGAGCAGATGGGAATCGTCTCGGCACGATTCCGGCATTTTGAATCATATCAGTGATCAATCGACTTACCACCTGATTTTTGGAGATCTAATTGTTCGCTAAGGCAAGATTCGATGATGCTCCGTGGTCGGGTTCACAATCGAGCCCAACGGATTAGTTCAGTGAGTGATGCACAGACTTCCAAAAGTCGCCATTTTGTATTTACTCGCATCGGTGGTTGACGTTGGGTATCGTGGTGCAAAGCAGTTTGGTGAGTTGACAAGACACCACGGTAGACGAGCAGGGGGATTTCCATGAGGTACTCGCATGCGGCCACAACACTTTTCATGGTATTCTTGTTGGCCGGACAATTCGGCAACGAAGCGTTTGCCCAACGAAGTCCAAAACTGATTTCTCCCGACGTCCATCCTGACGGTCGCGTGACTTTGCGAATCGACGCGCCAAGCGCAACTGAAGTGCGAATCGTCGCCGGTGAATTGGAAGGCGTTCTCGGCAAGCCGCTTCCCGAGCCTGAGAAAACCGAAGACGGCCCCTGGGAAGTCACGCTCGGACCACTGCCACCTGGGATTTATGATTACCGCTTTAGTATTGACGGCGCACAAAACACCGATCCCAATAACCCGAATGTCTTCGGGAATCGTTATGGCTCACGCGGCTACCTCGAAATACCAGGTCCAGAGGGGAAGCCGCGGCACGACGAGTGGCGAGACGTCCCGCATGGCACAGTTTCGATCCATTGGTACCAATCGTCAGTTGTCAGTGGTGCCCGTAGGCGATTGCATGTCTACACACCGCCAGGTTATGTCCATTCTCCCGAACGACGTTATCCCGTTCTTTATCTCCTGCATGGGAGCGGTGACAACGATTCGCATTGGACCGTACTCGGGCAAGCCAACGTCATTGCCGATAATTTGATCGCCGATGGTGTGGCCGAACCAATGGTCATCGTCATGCCTGATGGCCACGTGCCCATCTCGAATTCCGGTGGAGATCGCAGCGACGAGCAAAGGGAAAGGGCAAACTCGGCTTTCGAGCGGGAAATGTTGTCAGATATCATCCCTCTCGTCGAATCACATTATCGAGTGAGCGACGATTCCGCCCGACGTGCAATCACGGGATTATCGATGGGGGGAGGGCAATCGTTGAGGGTCGGTCTGGGACATGCGGACAGGTTTGCGTGGATCGGCGGATTTAGTTCATCAACGCGTGGACTTAATCGTGCTGTTTCACGATTTCAAGAGCTCGATTCTCCCCCTAACCTTCTGTGGATTCGCATTGGCAAGGATGACTTCTTGTTGGATGGAAATCGCGAGTTCATTGCTAAGCTCAAGGAAATGGAGATCTCCTACGAATACCGCGAAACAGAGGGGGCGCACCGTTGGAGTGTTTGGCGTCGCTATCTCGCTGATTTCCTTCCCCGGCTTTTTCGAGAATAGAGCACCGACCAATCTGGTCTGGAGAAAGCGGTGGCAGAACTGGCAGCAACGATGCGCACGAGCCGATATGTTCGCGCGGCGCCTGAATGTTCTCGACGAGACCAGCCTCGCTTAGTTTTCGATCGGAATCCTGCAAACAGCCCACTGCCCGAAATTCTCTTCCACCTCGATTTGTAATGCTGTGATGCTTCCTGTTTCGCTCTTTCGAATGTTTGCCATCAATTGATGGCCAATCCAGGAAGCGATTTGCTCCGCGGTCGTATTGTCGATGGGCAGCAGCTTGCAGTCCTCCTGCGGAAAGACCCATCGGCGATTCTCGAAACTCGCTTCTACCTCATCGTCTGACACTGTGACTTTGATTGATTTGTGCTGCGTCGGCAACAACACACGATGGTCCAGTTCATCGACGATCTTTTGCAACTCGTCTCGTAATGCGATGAAATCGAAAACGTAAGAATTCTCATCGAGCGGCCCATGCAATTCGACTGCGGTCCGCCAGTTATGCCCATGAAGACGTTCACAGACATTGCCGTTGAAAGTAATGAAGTGGGCCGCGCTAAAGACCAAATGATCCTTGGTTACTCGGACGTGGAATTCCTCTGTGGTCATACGAACGATCCCCAAAGAGCATCGGTTAGCTTGAAGTTTCTGATTCAGTCGTCGAGTTACAAACGTCAGGGCCGTCGCCTACGAATTCTTGAACTGATTCGATCGAGACAAGATTCGGTGGTGCGATCCTGCCATCGCGGAACGCTGCAAACAAAGCTGCCGCTATCAAGTCGGCTGTCGTACCTGGATTGCGGCGATTGCCATCGGCGCGCAGCCATTCGTCAAAGTTTCCCAGTAACTGTGACGACCTTTGGGTGTCGGGCCAATCAGCGTCTAAGATCGATCGCGCCTTCTTTTGTGCAGTAACTGCCAACTCGATTCCATTCTTTCGAGCGATCAGCGAGTCCGGTGTCGTAGCCAGGAACTTCAGTTGCATGTGGATAATGGCAGTTTCCCAACTTAGCCTTCGTTTGCAAGAATCAACCAAGTATTTGACGCCGTCGTCGATGACCTGTCGAAAGTTGCCGCTATATTGTGCAGCAACGGAATCGGTTTCGGCCGCCAATTGCATCGCTTCTAACAAGGTCACAGTCGGCTGGGTCGAAATATCCTGTTCATTCACTTCGCCCAACCCGCCGGCTTGAGATATCCGGATCGCCTGGTAGACCTTATCGGCATCGCGCTGTGTCAGTCCTTGCAGTACGTCGGCAATTCCCTCGGCAAGTGATCGATCCATGGGCACGGCAGCTAACGGTGCCAGTAAAAGGACAATGCCGAGGTTTACATTGCCGCGTTTTATTTGTTGTGTGGCTTCAACAGATTCCAGGACAGCCTGACCGATTCCCAGGGATGCCGAGTTTGCCAGGATTGGGGCAACGGCGTCTGCTGCGCGTAAGAAATCGGATTGTGATAAATCATGGAAGGCTGCTTCGGGATGGACATTTCCCGGTTTTCGGGCAGTGACTTCCAATTGGCATGCAATGCGAATCCACTGTTCCATCGGAGACGACCATATCGGCAGGTGCGATCGCAATTTCACGGGAATTGCGTTGAAATTCTCAAATCGTACAATTGAAGGCTGGTTCGCGTTGCATTGTAGCATTTGGCGACTGATTGATAGTATGCACACCAGATTGTCTAAACCGACGCAAGGCTTCGGCTTTCTGCTCTCGCGAAATCCTGACTGTCACAGACGAACGGCGGCAATTCTTTCCGTCACAATTACGATTCAAAAGTCCTAATGGGAAAATCAGACGATTATGCCTGCTTCATTCGATCCAAAATTACTGCGAACAGTGCATCTTGTTCCTTTAACCGCATACGATGGGCAAGGGCGGGTCGACTCTCAGTTACAAGGGGCCCATACCGAACGCATGTACGCGGCTGGAATTCGGGTATTTCTCCCTGCCGCTGGGACAAGTGAGTTTCATTGTCTTTCTGCAGACGAGATTGTGGAGATCGTGCGAATCACCCGAGAGGCTTCGGGGCCCGATGCATTGGTTTTTGCACCGGTCGGTCTGCAAATCGGCCACGCCATCGATGTTGGTGTACGGTCGATGGAAGTGGGGGCTAGCGGCATTATGTTTATGCCGTTTGCTCATCCGTATCTCAGTGATGTCGGTGCTCGTGACTACTATCGGGCCGTGATCGACAAGGTTCAGTCACCAACCTTGGTTTACAAAAAGGCCGAACTGCCCAGCGATCAATTGCTGTTGGAACTGGCCGATGATCCCCATGTCGTAGGAGTCAAATACGCCTTCAACGAAATGCACGCCTTCCGAAAGGTTGTTTTGGCTGACGGAGGTCGTCTCGAATGGCTCTGTGGATCGGCGGAACGATTCGCACCGTTTTACATGCTGGCCGGCGCGCCCGGATACACGACCGGTGCCGGGAACCTTTGTCCGCACCTGACTTTGGCGATGCACGCCGCGCTCTCTGCCGGGGAATTCGAGGAAGGCCTACGGTTGCAGCAGATTTTGTTGCCCATCGAGGATTATCGTGCCCGATCCGGGGACAGTTACAACATCTCGATGCTGAAACATGCGATGACGATGTTATCGCAAGATTTCGGCCCGCCTCGCCCCCCACAAAGGCAACTGACGAGCGCCGAACAGCAGGAGATCGAAAAGCTGATGCAACCGATTCTCGATGCAGAGAGAGAAATGCAGGGGGAATTGACAAGCGTCGGACTGTCGGGATCGTAAGCCCTGTGATTGGCGCACGGTCACCGCGGCACAAATCATTGTTGGACGGGCCACACAGTTTCGGACGCGCGAAGAAAGACTACAGCGTATTACGCTGACTTGTGGCCGCGACAATCGCGTTTTGTTCTATGATCGCTGGTTTCCACGAGCCGGAATCGCCCACGAGAAAAAGTAAGCCGCTCTAATGCGCTCCGGCAAGCTGCGCCTGCTTTTCTTCCCGGCGGCGCGTGATCACGTCTTCCTGGATGCTCTTCGGAACCTGGCGATACATTCCGAATTCCATTGTAAACGAGCCCTTGCCCTGCGTCATCGACCGCAACTCGTTGGCGTAGTCGAACATTTCGGCGAGCGGAACTTCGGCAAGAATCGTGCAGATTCCCTGCTTGATTTCTGTCGAGGTAATTAGTCCACGCTTGCTCGCCAGATGTCCGGTCACCGAACCTTGGAATTCATCGGGGGCTTCGACTTCCAACTTCATAATTGGCTCGAGAAGCGCCATTTGCGCCTTCTTCAGCGTATCACGCATGCAGTTAAACGCGCACGTTTTGAAGGCCATTTCCGATGAGTCGACTTCGTGGTAACTGCCGTCCAACAGGTGAATCCTGACGCCCACGACTTCGCATTCGCAAAGGGGGCCTTTTTCCAACCCTCGTTGGAACCCTTGATTGACGGGCTGGATATACTCGCGTGGAATGCGGCCGCCGGTGATTTCATCGACGAACTGGTATCGGGCGTCTTCCCCTTCTGCATCTTCGCCGACCGGCTCGAGACGACCAACAACATGGGCGTATTGGCCGGAACCGCCCGATTGCTTTTTGTGCTTGAAGTTGAATTCGGTAACACGGGTTGGCTGCTCGCGATAGGCAACCTTCGGTTCGCCGACGATGCATTCGACGCCATACTCACGGCGAATTCTTTCGATATACACATCGAGGTGAAGTTGACCCATTCCCGCAATCAAAGTCTGGCTGGTTTCGTGGTCAGTCTGCACCTGAAAGGTCGGGTCTTCGCGCCGGAATCGTTGCAGGGCTTTACCCAGGCGGTCGCCTCCATCTCGAGTCAGCGGCTCGATCGACAATCGTATGACTGGTTCCGGAACGAAAATGCTTTCCAGTGCATATTCGACTCCGTCGGCGCAAAATGTATCGCCGGATGCACAGTCGACTCCGACGGCGGCAATGATGTCACCTGCGCAAGCCACATCCAAGTCTTCACGCTGATCAGCATGCATTCTCACAAGGCGCCCGAAGCGGACCTTCTTGCCGGTGCGTGTGTTGATGTAGCTTTCGCCCTTCTTCAATTGGCCTTGATAGATTCGCAAGTAAGTCAGTTGCCCAAATTGTTCAACGACGGTTTTGAATGCCATCGCCACAAGTGGATCATCGTCAGAGGAGGTCAGAGTCACTTGCGGGCTATTCGTGGAATCGCTGTCGGTGGCATCGGCATTCGAAACGTCGATCGCGCTGACTTCACGATCGAGGGGGCTTGGGAGAAACTCGACGACCGCATCGAGTAGCTCCTGAACACCTTTGTTTCGGTAAGCCGTTCCCATCATCACGGGAGTCACGTCTTGCCCCAGTGTCGCGTCTCGGATGATCGCCCGAATTTCTTCTTCCGGCACGTCACGTTCTTCGAGGAGGGCGACCATCAAGTCGTCACTATAAAGCGACAACGTTTCGAGTAGTTCGTTTCGTGCCTCGGCAGCGCGATCGGTAAGATCAGCCGGAATCTCTTCCCGCCGAATGTCCTCACCGTTGGCGCCGTCGAAATATACGGCCTTCATGCTGATTAAATCGATGACACCCTCGAAAGCCTGTTCTTTGCCGATGGGAATCTGCAGCGGAAGAGGTGTAACGCCGAGCTTCTCGCGAATTTGTTCGATCACACTGTCCGGATTCGCTCCTGTGCGATCCATCTTGTTGATGAAGGCGATCCGCGGAACGTGATAACGCTTCATTTGGCGATCGACTGTCAGCGACTGGCTTTGGACGCCCCCAACGGCGCACAGAACCAGCACAGCTCCATCGAGGACTCGCAGGCTACGCTCCACTTCAACGGTGAAATCGACGTGACCAGGCGTGTCGATGACGTTAATCGGTGAATCATTCCAATCGACGCGTGTTGCTGCCGATGCAATGGTGATGCCGCGCTCCTGCTCCAGTTCCATGAAGTCCATGGTCGCACCGCCATCGCCTCCTTTAACTTCCTTCACGCGGTGGATGCGTCCGGAATAGAAAAGAATTCGCTCAGTCAGGGTGGTTTTCCCTGAATCGATATGGGCGGAGATTCCGATGTTTCGCTGTTTTTGGAGCTGGCTCATTTTTGGCAGTGCGTATGCAAGTAGTTGGAAAGTTGCGAAGCGGACTGTTGTCCGTTCTAGCTAATCTGGAACCTGTCCGATGGTTCGTCGAGCAGGAGGAAGATTCCGGGCGTTTCTGGGCAGGTCGTCCTGTCGAAGTTTGGTCAAACAACCGACTAAACACGGAAGTCTGCAAAAATGCGAGACTTCTGTTTTCAAGCCTCGCAGAATTTTGAACGTCTGTACATATACGTCCGTCCTAATTATCTGCTGTCGATTGATCAGACCCAGGACGCGGTTCTCAAGCGCCGTGGTGGGATCGATTGAGCGACCAATCTTATCGGCAGACCCGATTTGGAAAAAGAGGGAATTTCTAAAAAAAAGATGAATTCCCTATCACTCCAGGGCTGCCTGTGCGGCGGCTAATCGAGCAATCGGGACTCGAAATGGCGAGCAACTCACGTAATTGAGGCCAATTTGGTGGCAAAACATCACGCTGGCAGGGTCACCGCCGTGTTCGCCACAAATGCCGATCTTTAGGTCTGACCGCGTTTGACGGCCGCGTTCGACACCTGTCGTCATCAACGCACCGACACCATCTTGGTCGATAGTTTGGAACGGGTCGTTGGGGATAATGTCGTTTTCGCGATAGTGTGCGATGAACTCTCCGTAGTCGTCGCGGCTCATCCCGAGTGTCGTTTGCGTGAGGTCGTTGGTCCCGAAACTGAAGAACTCAGCCCCCTCGGCGATCTGATCGGCACGGACGGCTGCTCGGGGAAGTTCGACCATGGTTCCCACCATGTACTCGACAGAGACGCCGGTTTCTTCCATCACTTGGCTTGCTTCGTCGCGGACAATCTTCTCTTGATCGCGGAATTCTGTCAGGAAGCCGACAAGCGGAATCATGATTTCCGGAAGAACGTCGATGCCTTCCTTTTTGACTTCACAGGCGGCTTCAATAATGGCACGCGCCTGCATGGCCGTGATCTCGGGGTAAACGATGCCAATTCGGCAACCTCGATGCCCCAGCATGGGGTTTTCTTCGTGCAATTCTTTGACACGATGCTCGATCGTATCCGAGGAAACGCCAAGCTGGTCGGCCAACTTGTGCATTAAGTCGGGTTGCTCTGCAAGATGCCGTTCGGAAAGGAACTCGTGCAGCGGCGGATCGAGCAAACGAATGGTGACCGGCCGGCCCTGCATTTCGCGGAACAGTCCTGCGAAATCTTCACGCTGCTGGGGCAGCAGCTTATCAAGCGCTTTCTTTCTCGCATCGACATTGTCTGCAACAATCATTTCCCGAATTTCGTCGAGGTGGCTGAAGAACATGTGCTCGGTTCGGCACAACCCAATCCCTTCGGCGCCAAATGCAATTGCTTCCGCGGCCTGGTCCGGTTGGTCGGCATTCGTTCGGACGTTTAAATTACGGCGCTTGTCAACGATTTTCATCAATTGGTCATAACGCTGGTAAGTTTCCGAGTCTTCTGGCTTGAGAGATTGGTGAATCAAAACTTCGACGACTTCACTCGGCTTGGTAGTGACTTGTCCCGAGAAGACTTCGCCCGTGAAACCATCGATGCTGATCCAATCACCTGCCTTTAATACCTCTGATCCGACCGTTACCGTTCCTTTTTGGTAGTCGATTTGCAACGCGCCGCAGCCGACGATGCAAACCTTGCCCATTTGTCGGCTGACCAACGCAGCGTGAGAACTGGCACCACCGAATGCCGTGAGAATTCCCTTGGCAATTCGCATTCCACGCAGGTCTTCCGGGCTGGTTTCTCGACGAACCAAAATCAGTTGCACATCGGGATCTTTGGCATGCAACTCTTCGGCGTCGGCGGCGTGAAAACAGATTTGTCCACTCGCCGCACCCGGTCCCGCATTGATACCTTTTGTCAAAAGCTGACCTTCCTCCTGGGCCGTTGCTTTTGCGGCTGGATCAAAGATCGGCTGCAGCAATTGGTTTAAATCGTCGGCAGGAATCCGTCGTTTTTGTAGGGCTTCCTCTTCGGTGATCAATCCCTCGTTGATCAAGTCTACGGCAATTCGGACGGCGGCGAAGCCGGTTCGTTTCGCGTTTCGAGTTTGCAGCATCCAGACCTTGCCGCGCTGAATGGTAAATTCGATATCCTGAACATCTTTGTAGTGTTGCTCGAGTGTTTTCCCGATGTTTTGGAGCTGCTCGTATGCCTCGGGCATATCTTGCGCAAGTGTTTCTTCGATCCGCTTGGGTGTGCGGATGCCCGCGACAACATCTTCACCCTGCGCGTTGATGAGATAGTCACCATTGAATCCTGGTGTTCCCAATGCACCGTCACGAGTCAGGCCGACTCCCGTCGCACAATCGTCGCCCAAGTTGCCGAACGCCATCGCTTGTACGTTGCAGGCTGTTCCCCATTCGTGAGGAATACCGTACTGTCGCCGGTAAACCATGGCCCGGTCGTTCATCCAACTTCCGAAGACGGCGCCGATCGCGCCCCAAATCTGTTCCACCGGATCGGTCGGAAAGTCGTGTCCGGTTTGGTCCTTAATGGCCTGTTTAAACTCCGCCACGATTTCACGAAGATTGTCAGCGGTCAGTTCCGAATCAAACTCGACCCCGGCAGACTTCTTCTTGGCAGCAAGGATCTCTTCGAAGGGATCCTCCTGAGTTTTGTCCTTCGGCTTGAGGTCGAGGACGACGTCTCCGTACATCTGCACAAATCGGCGGTAGCTATCCCAGGCAAATTGTTCGTTACCGGACTGTTCCGCCAAAGCCAACACGGTATCGTCATTAAGGCCGATATTAAGCACGGTGTCCATCATTCCGGGCATCGACTCACGGGCTCCGGATCGGCAGGAAACGAGCAGCGGATTGGTCCGGGAACCGAACTCAGCACCCATGACGCGCTCGATGCCCTTCAGGGCTTCCGTGACTTGGGAACGCAACTCCGGTGGGTATTGGCGGTCGTTCTTGTAATAGTATGTGCAGACTTCGGTCGTCAGCGTGAAGCCGGCGGGAACTGGAAGACCGATATTGGTCATTTCTGCGAGGTTTGCGCCCTTACCGCCCAGGTCGTTCTTCATCTGGGCCGTTCCGTCAGCTTTGCCATCACCGAAGAAGAAAACGTACTTTGTTTCTGCAGACATGGAAGAATCCCTCAATGGTGCCCAGGTGGGCAACCTACGTGTGGACGTTCGAACAGTTAATGACTCGCCAACGATCTTGGGCGGCGGAATTTCAGCCCCATTCGCTGAAGGTGCAACCCGATGGGTCACAGGATCCTAGGATACCCCCGCCAGACAAACCGTCCGCGCAAGCAACGATGGGACGCGTAAGCAGAATGGAAGCTAGCATCGTCAATATGAGGCGTCAAGCCAGTCGGCACGGGGAATGGCTTTTCTAAGGGTAGGGGGCAGGCAATAGAAATGCTGAAGAGGCAGGGGTTTTCGTCTAGGTCTCCTTGACATGTCTGTTTTTCTGGCAAAGAATGGAAAATAGCGTTCCCTTTCTCTAACCATTCGCCGACGTGCCGTCATGCTTGCAAAGCTGATCCCTGAAGACGGGTCGGAGCCGATTTCGCTCGATCGAGACGTGACCGTTGTCGGTCGCAAACGCGACACGTGCGACATCTATCTCGAGCGGAGCAGCATCTCGAAGCTACATTGCCTGATCGTGAAGACGGATGGGCTGTTGTTTGTCCGAGATTTAGGCAGCACGAACGGGACAAAAGTCAATGGTCAGCGGGTTACCCGAGGGGCGTTACTTCCGGGCGACGAACTGTCGCTTGCAACCACTCGATTTCGAGTGCATTTGGGGCCGGATAGCCCCGAGGCCAACAACAACGAAGTGACTCAACGCATCGAATCATTGCCGGCTGATTTAGACGATGACGATGCGGAAGAGATTCTCGAGTTGGAAGAATTCCCCGAGGAAATTGGCCGCAGTAGCGAGAGTGACGTCCGATTTCTGACCGATTGAGCAGGAAACTCATATCGGTCGCCGTTCATCGCGACGGTCGTTCGGCTATGACGCAAGCCGCAATTGCAATTCTTCGGCATTAAGAGCCACGATGGCAATTCCCAGCCGGTCGGCAAGTCCGATGACTTCCTCTTGATCGAGCATGATCGTCTGATTGCTTTCAATAGCCAATACGCGTCCGCCCGCCTCGTGCATTTGTTTTAAAGTGTCCGTGCCGATTGTCGGAACATCAAAGCGGCGATCTTGCTGAGGTTTGGCAACTTTAACGACGGTGAACCCACCACGCTTGCAGAGATCCCCGGCTCGTTCAATGGCGGCATCGGTCCCCTCAATGGCTTCAACCGCGATAACTGCCGTGTCATTAACGATCACCGTTTGGCCAATATCCAACCGCCCAATCTCTTTCGCCATTTCCCAACCGAATTTGATATCTCGCCATTGTGCAGGAGACGGTTTACGGCGAGTAAGGAATCCATGGTTCACGAGCAGCTCCGGGCAATAGTCGAGTGCGGATTCGAAGATGATCTGATCACGCGCGAATTCGCGGATCAAGGCAAGTAGCAGCGTGTCGTCGGTCTTGTTTTCTCGAGTGTATTTGTAAATACAATGCAGGCCGCGTAAGTCCGGCAGTAAGCGAATCATTCGAAATGGTTGGAACCAAAGCGTTTTTTGAACCTTGCCCGCCATCACGACACGGTCAATTTGGGCACGCTTGAAGTGGCGGATCATTCGTCCGAGCTTGGCAACGGGAATCGAAACGATTCGATCACACCATTCGGCCAATTCCTCGGGACCGGAACCGTCTATGCTGATGCAATAGACGGAGTATCCTCTCCGATGCGCAGCCTCAGCAAACGCAAGCGGAAAACGACCACTCCCGGCAATGAGTCCGATTCGCTGTCTAGGTTTGTCGCTATCTTGACCGGGCATAGAATTTCAGGCTGCGTCTTCTTTAGGAGTGTCGTTGATGCTTGTCGCCGATTGCTTTGCAACAAGTGAAGTGATTTCTTTAAGTTCCTTTTCAAGTTTCCGGACCCTTTGCCGCAAGTCGGGAATCTTGGTGACGCTCATGAGGATCTTGGTTTGAGATGAAACTTCTCTCGCTGGGTAACCGAAATGCGTTTCACCATCCGGGACGCTTTTGTGAACGGCTGCGCGGGCTGCAAGGGTCGACTGCGTACCAAGATGGAGATGGTCAGCGACACCGACTTGTCCAGCACAACGGACGTAATCACCCGTTGTAACCGATCCAGCAAACCCGACTTGGCCAGCGAACGCATTATGTTTGCCGAGCTCGCAGTTGTGCGCGATGAGTACCTGATTATCCAGTTTGGATCCCGCACCAATGACGGTGGGGCCGATCATACCACGGTCGATGGTGGCGCAGGCACCGATTTCGACATCGTCTCCGATAACAACATTGCCCATGTGCGGAATGCGGACATAGGCACCGTCGACGAGGCGAAATCCGAACCCGTCAGCACCCAATACGGCGCAACTATCAATGATGACGCGGTCTCCCACGACGACATCGGGGTGCAACACGCAGTTGGGGTACAGGATGGCGTCATTTCCAATACGGCATCCATCTCCGATAACGACACCAGGGTGCAGTTCGCATCGGTCGCCAATTGCGACGTTCTTTCCGATATGGACGTTGGGGCTGATGCATGCTTCGCTGCCGATACTGGCTGTTTCGTCAACGTACGCGTTCGGAGAGATTCCAACGGGCAATCGCTGCCGCGGAGTTCGAAAGATTTGAAGGATATTGATGAACGATTCCTGGGCGTCGTCGACCAAAATCAGGGTTGATTGGCATGGGACAGATTTGGCCTGACTGAGCAAGTGCCGACTGAGGATAACGGCGCCTGCTGTGGTGGTTTTGAGCGCCGAAATATGAGCTTCGTCGGAAACGTACGTTATCTCGTTCGGTGCGGCCTTTTCGACTGCGGCGACGCCTGCGATCTCGAGCGATTGATCTCCGATGAGTTCGCCGGCTAGCTGTTTTGCAATCCAGACGACATTTTTCCGCATTCCTGGAATCCTTTCCCGCGGAATCGCAAAGATGCTCAGTCCATACGATTAGTATGCTTCAGCGCGACACACGAATTGTTTCAGCCACTCAAAGCATGTGTCGTTGCCAATTGGTGTTAGCAAGGGTGGCCCAGCTGCCGGTTCGCAGAAGAATCCCTGGTATCACGGCCAAATGCGGTTTTGCCTCGCTAAGCATGTAATTTCGAGGGATTTGTAATGCAATTTGCCGAATCAACGCAAGATGTGTTCCTGGCAAGGAAAGCGTACCTAAAAGCGGTTTTACAAAATGAAATGGATGTGTGTTCAAATGGCCAGCATGCACGTCATTAGCGACAATAGCTCCACCTGAATGTCTGCGGCTTTGAGTCATTGTGAATGGAAGGGGCCTGCTGTGCGCGGTTTTTCGAGTTCGAGCACTCGGTAACTCAGCGGACGAACAGCAGGGCTGGTCAACGAAGAGTTGGTGGCATCGCGATGGATTGTTGATAGGCAACTGAAGCATGGCGCTCAAGCCGGTTGATCGCAACAGACGGTATGCTAAGCTGTTACAGTCAAATCGATGTCCGGCGAGCTGGAGCAGTGGCGAGATTCCCATAAGGATTGGTGCGAAACGGCTTGATACAAATGGGGTTAGGCAATGGGAGCCAACGAGGCCCGCCAACGACACCCCGCATGTGTCTCGATATAATCTCAGCTGACTTCGGGCAGCGATTCGTCGGTGGGAAGTCTTGTCTCGATCGTTGAACTCTATCACCAGAAATCAGAAACAATGGCCGTACGTGGGATTCGAGGCGCCACTTGCGTCGAAGCAGACACATCTGAGGAGGTCCTTGCCGCCACGCATGAACTGCTGGACCAATTGTTGCGTGCTAACGAAATCCATGTTTTCGATGAGATCGTTTCGGTCATTTTTACGACGACCGCAGATCTGAATTCCACCTTTCCCGCGGAGGCGGCACGCGCCGTTGGAATGAACCAGGTGCCATTATTGTGCGCGTCCGAGATTCCCGTTGACGGAAGCATCGCACGCTGTATTCGAGTGCTAATGCATGTGAATACGGACAAGCGCCAAAACGAAATGCATCACGTTTATCTTCGTGAAGCGAAAAAACTGCGGCCGGACGTCTCGAGTGCGCAGTGAGCCACGCAGCGTCCGAGTGCAAAACGCCAGAAGTCAGTTGATTGCAGACGGAGCGTGGGGGCGAGAGGGGCGAACGTGCCGCGAACCGAATTCGTTTGCGAAATCCGTTCGCATCAAATCTGGGCTGGTAGTTCGTTTTGCGCGGCCTTGGACGAGTTCTGTTTGCTGAATTCGCGATCGGGAGCGTCGCTGCCAACTTTGGCGTTCTTATCCTGCGGGTCCCATGTCAGCGCCTCGTCTCCTTCATCTTCGGAGAGTTCCTCAAATGGCATTCCGCGTTCTTTTAGCAGGTCGGCAACGGCATCGAGTGGATTCGTTGTCAGGTATCCAGGAAGGATTAAGCTCAGATCTGAGAGATGGGGGTGAACGAGTGCAATGTTTTCAGGTGGAACAAGTCGCAATGCACGAGCGCGATCGCGTCGAGTAATCCATACGGCGTCTCGCAGGACATTGTGCGCTGCCTCGGCGCTTAGGTCGTCAAACTTCCTTCCATCCTGCGAGAGTTGCTTAAGATACGGATTGCCTTCGATCAGCAATGCATCTAGGTCTTGATCTTCGCGAAGAGTCGTACGGCTGACGGCCACACCGATTGCCAGTGTCAATCCCACAAATTGCTCTGAAGTGATCTTAGCCCTGCGGACTGCACGTTGTAGATGCCGATTCTTTTCGAGGTGCCTCGCAATCGATTCCACAGTCCAATGCTCTTCGATTCGGTTTTCTTCTTCCGTAACTAGTGACGAAACCTGTAATGTTCTCGATCGACTCCAGTTGACCGGTGGGGCAAACACAGGCGGGAAATCCGGAAGAGTCTTGTCCGGTAGTGAGTTTACAATTGATAGGAATGTTTGAAGTTCTGACTCGGTTACCTTTTCGTGGATATTCTTGACTTCAGTAAACTCCAGTCGTTCATCTAAGCATCCCGGTAGGCACGCCAAAACGGCGAGAAGGACTATTTGCCGAAGAGTGGTTGATCTCAAGAATCGCATAGTGGGCTGCTATTTCGCCGAAATGCCAAAAACCAAGGGCAGATTCCGTTCTTACTTCTTGGGCTCGGTTTGTGGAAACTCAGGCCGATAGATCGAACGGCTTCATTACGGTGATGGGCGACCGTAACTCGCCGCTATAGGTGTCCGACTGTTATTGAAAGTTCCGGTTATGGAACTGTTGTTTGATATCGGGTGCACAGAAAAGCGATGTCCAAAAGTAATGATCAATGCGTTCTACTTTACCGGCATGTTGGAACTGCCAAGCAAGCATTGACTTCATTTTCCGCATAATTGCGCTAACCGGAAGATCCAGCGCAAATCGATCCGTTTACACATGGTCGGAACCTAACGGTCATCAGTGAATTGACCGCCTGTCTGGCTTGCCGAAGCGGGCGTGGCGTGTGCACGCGCGACATTGTCCGCGGGAACGTTCATGGCCAGATGGAATCCATCGATGCAGGTCGCAGTTCCCAGGCACGCTGCAAGTTGAAATACCAAAGCAAGGATCCATGTCGCAGGCCGCGCGATCCTATCGTGATTCTGTGCGCTGTTCTCATCAATAAGGAAGAACGGTGCTGACATCCAGACGAGCCAAGGGATGAAGTTGATCCAAAGACGTGCTGCTTCGCCCATATTCTTTCCGGAAATCCATAGTAATGTTCCGATTGCCAAGCAGCACCAGATATGCGGAGGATGAAATCGCCGTTTCCTGTCTTGGATTGAGCCTTGAACAGCGAACAACGCGATCAGGGTGAGTGGTACGCCTGAGGCGATGGCGAATTCGAGGGGGTTGATAACCAGCCATTTCCAAAATGTCCGGTCATATTCTTCATAAAACCGCGCATGGTTTTGAAGATTCGACACCCAGACTCGAATGAGGTTGATGTCGAATACCGTCGACACGACGACGACCGCAAGAATGAACGCGGCTGCAGCCGTGAGGATGTATCGCGTGGTTGCCGAGCGAACGGCCGTTTTTCCCCCTTGAGAGACATCACAGAAGGCGTTCCAGATAGTAAACAGCCCAACCAAAGCGATTGTCGGTAGCATGGCGAGGCTGAGACACATTCCGATGAAGATGGCCAGACCCGCAAGCAGGGCATAACGCAGCAAATTACTTGTGAGGCCCTTGATCCAGAGATAGAGAACCGTGGCTCCGATAAATGGGTATAGGAGATCGGATTTCGGCAGAAAGACAATGACAGCAGGTACGAAAGTCCAAAACGCGACTGCCTGCCAACTGGTTGTTCGCGAGTACTTGAGCCTTGCCAAATGATACAAGGGGATGACCGTCGCGATTCCCATGAACTGAGTCAATAATGCTGCCAGCCAGATTGCTGCGTGATCTGCTGGGAGCAACGATGCGGCCGTCCCCATCGTATTGTCCGCCAATTGTGCGAAACCAATTTGGACCGATTGCGGTTGTGTGGAAATCAGGAATTCCGAAACCTTGGGGTTCGATTGGCAAAATTGAAGGATGCCGTAGTGGAAAAGAAATAGGCCGGGTGGATGAGTTCCCACATGCAGCACGTCTCCTTCATTCATTTTGGATTCGTAGTTGCTGAGAAACTCGTGAATGGAATCGATTTCGTAACGTGCCTCGAAATAGTACCCAGATGATCGAGGGTAGTAGAGTACGAAGGGAATCCTGGATGCACCGAATGGAACCGGCATCGTTTCTAAAACGGCCCACTGCCAGCAGAATGTTCCCATGAGGCAACCGCTGAGCCAACAAGCCGATTCGAATTTCGAACAACTTACTAGCCGACGCGCGCCAAGCCAAAAAAACAATACGCACAGTCCACCGACTATGATTGCCAGGAGCCAGCCAAGTGCATCGAAAGATTGATTGTGGGAGTAGTCAATGCGGTCCCAAACCCACTCTTCGGGGACACCGAGTGTGAATTCGGCGCTCCACAAGATCCCGAGCGACACGAGAGTCGCTGCCACAAGTGTCACGGAGAAAACTCGAGACATTTTCATCCGATTGCAATGAAAAATCCCTCGCCAAGGCGGCGAGGGACGTGTCCTTTTTTAATTTCATGGGTTAGTCGGCGTCATCGGACATTTCCACAACCATTTTGGGAAATGAGCGAATCGGTCTATTTCTCATCGCCCTCGTTACCAAGGATGATAAACGAGGGAGTACCGCCGCCCCCGATGTCTTTGGCATTGTAAATGTACTGAGAGTCCAAGACCTTCTTGATCTGGTCTTGAATCTTCGTCAGATGTGCTTTGGTGTAAGGATCGACCTTATCTTCACCCTCAGACAGGACGCGGTTAGTCGCTGCTTGAATCTGTTTCAGTTCCAGCATCGCCAAGTCTGAGATGGGCTTATTCGCTTCGTTACCACCGTTTCGTGGAGTCACGAGGTCAACCAGTCGCTGGAGATGCTCCTGCTGCAGGTTTCTCCGCAAGCTGCTGATCATCGGTTTGCGGGCAGTAAATTCCTTGTCCGGAGAGGATTTCAATTCCGTCCAAATTGCTTTGGAAACTTGGCTTAGCAATTCGGGAAGCGTCAAAGCATCATCTTCAGCGGGGACCAGAAACTCGTTGTCATAAACTCGACGGAGAGTTGTCGGGTTCAACAGCATGGTTAACGTCGATGCCTGCATTCCCATGATGCGGTCATGCACAGGCCAGGTCGGTTCTTCAAAGAAAGAAAGCGAGAAACCGTCATTGTCGAGCCATTTGTCGACCGTCATGCGTCGAAGAATGTCCGGCGTTAGCCCGTACGCATCGTCGGAAAATGTATTCTCAATGACGAACTTCAGAGCTTTCCGCTGCTTCTCCGCCGGGACTACGACGATTGGAACGCGTTCGTTCGGATCGCCTTTCTTGTCGCGGTGAACGAATGCTCCGCCCAGCCAGTTTGCCATCATGCTAACCGCACGCATCTGCAATGACAGTGTCAGTTCGTATCCCTGACGCGCCTTGGCCCAGCTCTCACCATCTTTCACAAACTTCTCGAGAAGACGTTCGCGATGATGCGCAGCAAGTTTGATCTGCTCGACGGCATAGTCCAAGGGGTTGCGGCTGAAGTCGTATCGGCGTGCTAACGGATCCGGTCCCCCCGTATCCTCGTCCGTACCATATCGCAACTCGGGCTCGGCGACTCGGTCGAGGATGGGTTTGAGATCTTTGTCAAATGAGTATCCATATTCGATGGCCCAGAAATCGTAAGGTCCAATGCCAAGCATTGTGTGATTGCCCTGAAGCTTTCCTGCTTCGAGCCGCATGTTGATCGGCAAGTAATCCATCACGGAGCCTGCCAAAGGCTTCTTATCTTTGACTTCTTCGCTGTTGATTTCGTCCAGTGAGTAAATGCTTGAGGCCTTAAAGTTGTGACGTAACCCAAGCGTGTGGCCGACTTCGTGTGCCACGAGTTCCGCGAGCAAAGGGCCGATAAACGACTCAGGCATGCCGTCAATCTTACTTTCTTCTTCCTTCTTCTCTTTCTTGGCTTCGGCTTTTTTGTCGTCGCCTTCCTTGTCGTCGTCGCCGTCGCCCTCTTTGTCGTCTGCAGCCATGAGGTCGAGCGTCATGCGGAGAATGGCAAGATCAAATGCCTTCCCTTGGGACGCCAGGCAGAGTCCATTCACTTGGCTCGTGCGACCCACCAAGCCGTCGTACCGGTCATCACCAAGCAGTTTGGAATCGACACCGGTCAACTCATGACCGCCAAATGGCGATGCTGCTCGTTTGGCAAGCTGGGCGACCAAATGTGGTCGCTGAGACGGCGCTGCCAGGCGAACACGAGGATCCCAATTGGGATGCTGGTTCAGCCACGCAAGCGTTTCAGAACTGAATCCCTGCATGGCGATATTCGGAAGGACGTCGCGGAACTGATCCAGGTAATGTCGGATCCACCCGTCTGTCAGAATAATGTCGGCGTCGAGAATTTCGCCCGTCAGTGGGTGAATACGACTCGGGCCAATAGCAGTGGCAATGTCGTTATTCAACCAGCGGACAAAGTTCCAGCGAACATCTTCGGGATCTTTGTCCATGTGTCCGCCGTTTGTTCCCAGTTTCGCATCCTGATAGTTGACTTCGATGGCATCGGATATGCCGACTTTTTCGAAGGCCTTGTTCCAATAAAGAATTCCCTCGCGTACCCAACGGCGATAGCGAACGGGTGTCGTATGTTCGATGTAGAACACGATCGGGCGAACGGGTGGACTGATTTTGAGTTTGGGATCCCGCTTCTCCAAATGCCAGCGGGTGATGTACCGCATCACTTTTTTGTCTTCGTCGTATTGGCCCAAATCGGTATACGACGTGACGAAATAACCCACCCGCTCGTCGGCTTTGCGCGGTTTATAGCCAGTGCTATCTGGGATCGCACTGATGGAATAGTGCAATGATTGCAATCGCCCTCGTGAAGTCGGAGTTTCGAATGCCACTTCGACGTTCTTCGGGAACGCTTTTGCTTTGGTAATGCGGATCAATCGTGAATTCGAACTTCTGACTGAAGAGCCAAAAAAGCTCGAAGACTGTCCGACCAGGAGCGCATCCATGTCGATCACCGGACCGCCACCGGGGCCCATTGTCACGATCGGCATGTCGAGAATGACGCGATCGGTAAATAGCCTCTTGACGGAATCCTTCGATTCCTGGTCGCCGGTTGATCGTGTTGTAATATTCGGCTCGATCATCGCCAGCCGTTTGTCATACCGGCGGAAATAGACATACATGTCGCCCGCCCGAAGACCGGCGAATCGTTCTCCACTCGACACAGTCAATGCAATGAAGAACTTCTGGCTGGCAAAGTTCCGCGGAAGTTCCGCGAACATTTGTCCGTCTTTATCTCGCTTCCAAATGGTGAACAAGCTGCGTGCACCGTCGCTTGTGGAAACCACTTTTTCATAACCGTCGAGAACAGTCGCATGCGGCGGAAAGTCTGGCTTCTTGGCAGGGGCTCTTGATGCGGAGGACGGTTTCGAGTCTTGGGTCCACCCCGAGACTGCGAAACTGGCAGTAACAACCGTTGTGCAAATCAGCCTGACCATAAAGTTCCCGTTTGGTTTGATTTGGTGCATTTTTGAAGTCCCTCAATGACCGCGCAAATCGTGCGTTCCATCCCGCGATCGCGCCGTGTTTGGGTTCCCTTCTCGGCAACCACTGAAACGTGTTCAAGTGTACCTGTTCCCGAGAAACCGATTATCTTGCCAAAGCTGCTTAATTCTCTAAGTGTACATTATACGTCATAGGATGGGCACAGTGATGAGAGAAATTCGTGGACGAGCCCGAGTTGACGAAACCTGATGCAGTGGAATCACCGGTCCGCAGGCCGAATTCCAAGAGGTCGCAGGCGAAACGCGGGATTGTTGCCCGAAACAGGGCCGGCATTGCACTAGTCAATATGCACCACGATGCATGTGATGTTGTCGCGCGATCCTCCTTTTTCAGCCGACTCGACAACTGCTTCTGCGGCCTGTTGCGGGTCATCGTGCTGACCGACAATTTCCGCGAGAGTGTCGTCTTCGATTCCATCGGTGACACCATCCGAGCAGATCACAAACCGGTCTCCTGGTTCCGGAGCAATTTCAACAGCTTCTGTTCCTGCTGCGCCGTCTTTGGTGCCCAGATAACGGTATAAGACATTGCGATAGCGGTGAGTTGAGGCGTCTTCTTCGGAAATCGTCCCCGCATCGACTAACGCCTGAGTGAGTGAATGGTCTCTGGTGAGTTGCTCCAATTTGTCGTTGTTCAAGCGATAAACGCGGCTGTCTCCTACTCCGCCGACGAAAAACCGCTTCGCATGTGCGACAATGAAAGCCACCGTCGTGCCCATGTTGTGCAAGTTCGGGTCGACCTGGCTTAATGCCATGATCTCGCCATTGGCGTAGGCGACGGATTTATCGATGTGGTTCACAACGTTCGATGAATCGTTGCCCTCAAAGTCGATCAACTGCTCGAGCCGTTGAGGGAACAATTCGGTAGCTAGTTCGCTCGCCCGTTCTCCGGCGCATTGGCCACCCATCCCGTCGGCAACGATAAAGTACCGTCCCTCAGGATCGACAACACAGGAGTCTTCGTTGTTATCCCGGAAGTTGCCCTTAATGCTTACGGAACCCGTTCGAACTTGCAGCCCCATTGATATCCACAGTTGTTATTCAGTTTCGAAATCCCGTGTCGCAGCGACGCGGGATATGCCAGGACAAGATCTCGCCACATCGGGCCCATTCTAACAAATCGACGGATGCAAATCGCACACACGACTTCGGAATTTCGAACGACTGTGAATCAGGAATCATTGCGGTTCCGGACAAATCGTGCCGACCAAGTCGTGAATTCCCAATGTCGTCGCACTCATCAGGGCTTCGCCCGCTTCGAAGCCGGCACTAATCCCATACAGTCGGTTCTGACTTTCCACCAAATGGAATACTCGCTCCTTGGATGGTGGAAACTGTGTCTGATAAGCCCGAATCGCGTCTAATTTTATAGCGAGAGTATCGGAAATATCCATGACAAAACTGCCGGGAACGGCTGAAACATTGAGGTTTGAGAATCCCAATGGATACCACAGTTGTTTGGTGATTGTGTGGACCGGTAGAGAGTCAAATGTTTCATCCCACTTGGTCAGTCGCGAATAGAAAACGGCTGCATCTGTGATTTGCGACGCCTGCAAATGATCGGGGGACGCCATGGGAGTATTTCCGGATATGCCCAGGACGATCCGCGGACGATACCGGCGAAAGACCTTGGCGAGTTCGACTCGTACCTCAAATGAGTCGAACAGTTTGCGATTCGGAAAGTCCAGGTTTTCTCGAACCTCGACGCCCAAGATTTCAGCGGCGGTCGCTGCCTCGGCAAGACGGACTTCCGGACCCGGACTCTTCGGAGTCGGTTCACCGTCAGTCAAGTCGACGATACCGACCCGGTAACCCTGTTTGACCAGTTTTGCCAGGGTTCCGCCGCAGGCGATTTCGACATCGTCAGGGTGTGCGCCAACAGCTATGACGTCCAGCGATTCGGGGAGTTCAGCAGGCATGTTATTGTGTTTTGTCTTTTGGATTCGAAGGATCCACACCACGGTCCGTTGGGGAGTCCGCTAGGAAATCCTTCAGCAACTTTGTTAAGCGGTGAGGATGCGACAAGTAGGGAAGATGTCCGGTGGTATGTAAGAACTCGCAACTCGTATTGCGAAGATTGGTCTTCAATTCCTTGTGGCACTTGGAAGTGATACGACCTTCTCCCTCGGATTCAATCAGGAGCACACGATGTTGAATCGAGTCCAACTTGGGACGCAGATCCAAGCGTGACAGAATGCCGGCACGGCTAGCAAGTGCCGAAATCGAAGTCGCGCCTGTGTCATCGAGAAAAAACTGCCAACGCGTTTCATCAAATGGTGGGAACCACATCCGATGATTGAGAGATTGGACCGACTGTCGGATGGGAACTTGATGCAAAGCGCCAGGCATAATTCGAGAACAGCGTGCTGCGATTCTTTCCCATATCGTCAACGGCAAATGTGCGAACCCTCCCTGAATCGCGACGCGGTCGATTCGTTGTGCGTGATTGAGCATTGCATCCAGTGCCACGACGGAACCAAAGGAGGTCGCGAACAAGCTCACGCGGGTATCGTTATGGTAGTCGGCAATGGCAATCAAGTCGTCGCTATAGTCACGGATGGAGACGCTCCTTCGCCTCTTGTGATTCAGCAAGGGCTTGCGGTAGTTGAATACGGTGCATCGAAAATCGTCGCGAAGTAGCCAAACAGTCAGAGCAAACAAATCGTATGATCCGGCCATTCCATTTAAGAAGTACAGCGGCGGGCCCGATCCGATCGTTGCGCCTTGGATTTCGAATCCGTCACGATTGATCTTCCACGGATCGCTTTCCTCGTGGAACTCGTTGGCGACCTCGTGCCATGCCAGCGGCGTCGGGCACGGTTCTGCCGAGGAGTCCTCGTCGGTTGGTGCGGCAGGCGATGCACCGTTTTCTGGATTCATTGTGGACAAAGCAAATCAATCTCGACGATCTGCCGGAATCGTGCGGCGAGATGCGAATGTTATGGGAAGAAGCCGATCGGCGGCTTGTATGTATTGTTGGGGGGGCGAATCCCTCGAACGTACAAATAGGACCGTGTCGGTCAATCTACGGGTGTTCTTACCGAAATCTAAAGGCGCCATCGGACGACTCACAGACTGTAATATAAGAATGTGCGTGCGAAACGCAAAGTTCCCGCACATTTGGACCGATCGGCCCCATCGTCAAGATCGGTCTCAACGATCATCTTCCAGAAATAACTCGCCACCAAAAGCCTTCTCAAACGAGGAATGCCCTCGGAAGGCGGGCTAGTCTTTCTAGGGACCTTGACTTGTCGTAACACGAATGGTGGCCTGCTATGAGTGACAAAAATCGAATGCGGAAGAGAATCTTTGTGAGCATGGCAATTCAGGGCCGAATGCTCCGACAGATGACTTTCTATTGGTTCGTCTATCATCTCGTTCTGTGGCACGTGATGTTTTGCTACCGATATCTCCAGTACCGGGGCGAGTTGCTTGCAGGGGGACTGCCGCTTTCATTCACGGAATTGTATAGCTCGTTCGTGTCTCAGCATTATTCGATGCTCGTTTGTGCTGTCGCCGTGCTCCCGATTGTTCTGTGGGACATGCTCAAGACGACTCACCGCATCGCCGGACCATTAGTGCGGTTTCGTAACGTGATTGGCCAAATCACTCGGGGCGAAGCTGTCAAAAAGGTCGGGCTTCGAAAAGGCGACATGCTCGGTGACTTTCTTGTTTCGTTTAATTCGCTCATCGAGTATTTGTCGCAAGAGTCCAAAACCGAAGCGATGCCTGCCAATTCCACGGTTGAACCTCAGGTGGCTGAGGACGATGCAAAAAGCCGGGAGCTTGAGTCCGAAATTGCCTCTCGACATGACGGAGCCGAAACCGGTCATGAGTGCGACGATGACGACTCCCAAGACGTCGTGCTTGCGGGTAGCGATTCGGCATCCATCTGAGATATCGGGCAACCGCAGTGGCGAACCGGTTAAAACGACCGGACCGGTCAGTTGATGCCAAGTTGGGCATCAGCATCGCGGATCAATTCGTAAACGGAATCACTACTATCGGCAGAACGTAGGCTTTCCAGAAGCCCCGGAACTTGGATCAATCGTCCAAGTCGCGCGAGTACAAGCAAATGCGTGCGGGAATCGCGGCACAGGACCAGGAAAAATAAATCCGACAGTTGCCGGCTCGGCGCACCGAAAGGTATGCCCGAAAAAGTTCTGCCAAAGGCTATGACCGACTGCCCGATGGCGTCTGGTAACGGATTGCGTGGGTGCGGAATCGCGACGCCGTTTTCGTAGGCTGTCGAAAGCACTTCTTCGCGAGCGAGTACAGCACTGAGGACTTCTGCAGGATTCCAAACCTGCCACGTACGCCCCGCGACTTCCACCAGGCATTCTAAGACAGATCTTTTCGTTCTTGCCTCCAGTGGTATTTGCACCGTTTCTGGATAAAGCAGGCTGCTCACTGGAACGCCCGAATCAATCTCAGTCGATTTCTGCGACCGCTCGATTCCTTGCAGCTCCGGGTCGGAATACTCACGCATCTCTTGTTCTAACCAATGCGTGATTTCAGCTTGGTGAAAGACCCAGTCGCCGCCGACCTTCCTTCCCGGAATCCGTCCGCGACTGACAAGCTTTTCGATTTCGCGACGGTCTCTTCCGAGATGTTCTGCCAGTTCACCGAGCGAATACGATTCGTGAGACATTTTACGCGAGCCTGTGCACCGTGCCACGATAATTGTGTGTGGCTACTTACCCTGAACAAACCGAAATTGGCCGTGGTCGATGTTGAGTTTTACCTTACCGACCGTATTAGCTGCACTCAATTTTCGCAAGTGATGCTCGGCTTTACTCGTTGGGGCATTTGTCGGGACACTCTTAAACTGACACTGTTGATCTCGCGCCGTTAGTGCTTCCAGCAAACGCGAGAATGCGACAAAAGAGTATCCGCGACACCAAGTGCTCGGGTCGATCGGACCGAATTCCTGACGAATTCGTATCAGATTCTGTCCGACCGTGACTTACGATCGGTCACTTGCGCAGTCGTAATGCGGGAACCGAGTCGGGCGGGCGTCGATACGAAGCAAACCGTTAGCTACAGCGTATTACGCTGACTTGTGGCCGCGGCAATCGCGTTTTGTTCTACCATAGCTCGCTTCCGCGAGCCAGAATCGCCCACAAGATAACGTGAATTGCTCTAAACGAGGCACAACGCGTCAAATGCCGTGCCGCAATAACGCAGGACTTCTTGATAGTCCGATTCCCATACGTCGTCTGACCACACTTGAATATCGAAATATCGATTGTATCCGTGGTCAATAAAGGCGTTCAAAATCTCATTAAGAGGGATCTCTCCCTCGCCGGGTAAGGCACGGTCGTATTCTGATTGTGGCGAATTGGATGCATCGCTTAACTGTACGATTCCCGTTAAGGGAACAAGTTTCTCAATGCGATTGATCAGGTCAGGTTCTCGCCACAAATGGTAGGCGTCAAATGCCATGGTCACTGCCGGGTGGCCAATGAGGTCTAGCATTTCAAGTGTCGCATCCACACTCGAAAGGAATGTCCAGTCCCGAAAGAAGGACGGATGCATTGGCTGTACTGCCAGTTGGATTCCCGAATCGGCAGCCATTTGTGCGATTTCGCGAAGGCCCATGACAACGAGCCGCCGTGCGTGTGTCAGTGTGTGCGTCTCGCGCCCTCCACTCACAATGACGACACAGTCGGCACCTAACTGCGACGCTAATCGAATCGCGTCGCGCGCGTCTTCGACAGCCTCGTCGAACGAAAAGCCGCGCGATCCGGTAAATCCCCCGGCCCAAGACAGGGATGAAACTTCA
>JANQRQ010000108.1 GCA_028284485.1 Planctomycetaceae bacterium
CGCTGATTTTGCCTTGCAAGAATGGCGTGCGGCCGAACTCGCCGCCCCAAATGACCAAGGTATCGTCTAGCAGTCCCCGTTGTTCGAGATCATTCACCAATGCCGCCGAGGGCGCATCGGTATCGGTGCATTGAATCTTTAGTTGCGTGTTGAGATTACGATGTTGGTCCCAACCGGCGTGCATCAGTTGGATAAATCGTACACCCCGCTCGGCGAGTCGGCGCGCCATCAGGCAGTTGTAGGCAAACGACCCTTTGAGATGCACATCGGGACCATAAGCATCGAGAACGTGCTGCGGCTCGGTCGAAAAGTCGGTGAGGGTCGGTACCGACGCCTGCATGCGGTAAGCCATTTCGTATTGCGCAATGCGCGTGGTGATTTCGGGATCGCCAATCGCTTCGTAATGCCGCTGATTCAACTTGGCCAGATCGTCGAGCGTGCCACGGCGCATCGATCGGCTTAGCCCGGGCGGATTCGAGAGATACAACACCGGATCGCCGGTGCCGCGAAACTTCACCCCTTGGTGCAGCGTCGGCAAGAATCCGCTGCCCCAATAATAGTCGTAAAAGATTTGTCCGCAGGAAGCTTCCTTATCGCGCGAGGTCATGGCAACGAACGCGGGGAGTTCATCCGTTTCGGTACCGAGACCATAGCTGAGCCACGCCCCCATGCTGGGGCGGCCGGGCCGCTCGTCACCGGTCAGGAAAAACGTAATCGCCGGTGCATGGTTGACCTGTGTGGTATGCATCGACTTGATGAAACAAAGCTTGTCGGCAATCGCTGCCGTGTGAGGAAGGAAACTCGAAACCGTGGCTCCGCTTTCGCCGTGCCGTTGGAACTCGGTAATTTCAGATAGAACGGGCCGCTCAACCTGGTTGCCGGTCATCGTGCTGAAGCGTTTGCCGGCGGCAATTTCATCGGGGATCTGTTTGCCATGCTGCTTACGAAGTGTCGGCTTCCAATCGAATAGATCGACATGCGATGGTGCACCGTTTTGCAACAGATAAATGACCCGCTTCGCTTTGGGGGCCCAATGCGGCAAATCGGCCAGTCCGCTGCGCCGGGTTGTTTGTGCGGACGACGTTTCGCGACCGAGCAGCGTGGCTAGCGCAGCCGCCCCAATCCCGAGCGCACCGCGGCCGAAGAATTGCCGGCGGGTCGACATGGCCGATTGTTCCAACAACGGATGCACGATTACTCCCTGTTCAAGACTTCGTCGAGATTCAGCAGTAACGAACAGACGACCGCGTACGCCGCATGATCGACGTTATCGAGTTCGGTATCGCGGGGGGAATCCCCGACGGCAAGTAACTCCTCTGCGTTTTGCGGATGAGCAGTGAATTCTTTTCGGACCATTTCCCAACGTTCGACCAGCATGCTCAGTTCGTCCGGCGTGGGAGTCCGCGTTGCTACCAGGCGAAACGCCAACGCGATTCGTTCTGCAGGAGTTTCAACCTGCTGCATCACACGTTGGGCTAATGCTCGCGACGCTTCAACAAACGTCGTTTCATTAAGTGTGGTGAGGGCATGCAGCGGCGTGTTGGTCCGTGTCGGCTTGACTTCGCATGTTTGTCGCTTGCCGGCATCGAAGAACATGGTCGGTCCGACAATCCGCCGCCAAAAGATGTACAAGCTGCGCCGATACAAATTCTCGCCGGTGTCGGGCTGATACTTGATCTTTCCGAACGTCGCTTCCGCCCATATTCCTTCAGGCTGATACGGTTTGACGGAAGGACCGCCGATACGCTCGGAGAGCAACCCACTGGCGGCGAGCGCCTGATCGCGGATCATCCAGGAAGGGAGACGGTAACGTGCTCCCCGTGATAGAAGCCGGTTATCCCGATCCCGCTGGAGCAATTCCGGCGTAACGCGCGACGATTGCTGATACGTGGCGCTAGTCACGATCAACTTATGCAGGGATTTGACGTCCCAACCGCCGGCGATGAACTGATTGGCTAACCAATCGAGCAGCATCGGATGGGAAGGCCGACTTCCCTGCCGTCCGAAATCTTCGGATGTGCTCACGAGGCCGGTGCCGAAGAACGTTTGCCAATATCGATTGACGGTCACTCGGGCGGAGAGCGGGTTTTCCGGATCAACCAGCCAACGGGCGAGTGTGAGACGGTCGCGGGGAGCGTCATCAGGCAGCGGTGGCAAGAATGACGGCGTGCCGGATGCGACAGCGTCGAGTGGCTTGTTATACAGTCCGCGCGAGAGAATAAATGTCTCCCGGCGTTTGTCGCTGGGCAGTTCGTCCATGATCATCACCAAAGGGGCGGCCTTGTCCAGCTTCGATTGATCCGCTTCGAACCGTTTTAGATCGCGCTGCCATTTCCGCCACTGGTCGGAATTCTCTTCTCGAAAGTAGTTTTGCAACGCGTCCCGCTGTTTGTCATCACGTTTTGATTGATCAATGGCGATGATCCCCGCGATTTCCGGGGGGACGATCTCTCCCTTCGAGTCGTTTTCGAGTTGCTTGCGGATTTCGACTTCCCAGGCCGCTTGTTTGCCGTCGAGTTGCGGCCCAAGCAACTTCATGCTCTGCTTCAACTCAGCGATTGAGCGTTTCAGCTCCGTATGCCGACGGCGTTTGTCCGGCGGGAAAAACTTCAACGTGGGAGCGGCTTTGCCAGCGCCCCGCTTCCCGCTTTCCGACGTGTTATTGAAGAAGGAGAATAGCTGGTAGTACTCCTGCTGAGTGATCGGGTCGAACTTATGATCGTGACAACGGCAGCAGGTCATCGTCAGGCCGAGCCAAACGGTCGAGGTCGTTTCGGTTCGGTCAAAGACATTTTCGACACGCGTTTCTTCGGCGATACGCCCCCCCTCGCCGTTGTACATATGGTTGCGGTTGAACCCGGTGGCAATCACCTGTTCGAGCGTGGCGTCGGGTAGTAAATCGCCTGCCAGCATTTCGATTGTGAATTGATCAAAGGGCATGTTGTCGTTAAGCGCGCGGATCAACCAATCCCGCCAAGGCCACATCGTACGAGTGGGGTCGCCTTGAAATCCGTCGGTGTCGGCATAACGCGAAGCATCGAGCCATTCCCAGGCCATTCGCTCGCCGTATTTCGGCGATTTCAATAAACGATCGACAACTTTTTCGTAGGCGTTAGGGGAATCGTCAGCGAGAAATGCATCGACATCGTCGGGAGTCGGTGGCAGTCCGGTCAGATCGAGTGTGACCCGCCGAATGAGTGTTGCACGATCGGCCTGAGGTGACGGGGCGAGTCCGGCTTTCTGTAACCGTGCCAACACGAAGTGATCGATGTCGTTGCGTGGCCACGTGGAATCCCCCACTTGGGGGGGCGATGGATTGCCGCGCGACGCGAACGCCCAATGCGTGGTCCAGGTCGCTCCTTCGGCGACCCACTTCTGAATCAATCTTTTTTGGGCGCCAGTTAGCGCCAGTTTCGAATCAGGCGGCGGCATACGCTCGTCGGGGTCGTCGGCAAAGATTCTACGCAGCGCTTCGCTTTGGACGGGCCGCGAAGGGACAAAGGCAGGGGCGCCGTCACGCTCGGCAAATGCCCCCTCTTGGGTATCGAGGCGCAACTCCGCTTGGCGGGCTTCAGCATCGGGTCCGTGGCAAGCGTAGCAGTTGTCGGAAAGAATCGGCCGAATATCGCGATCGAAATCGACCGGGTCGGCACGGACGGCGGGCGCAACACCGGCTGATGCCAGCAGCATTAAGAACGCGGATTCAATATCCATGAATCGCCGGCGCAAGCTAATCCTCGTTGTTAGATTTCTCGGAGAAAAAGGGGCCCGATTCACTTTCGACACCACAGGCTCGCAAGCTGAGTTTGCATCGATCGCGAAGAATCCATTGTCCCGGATCGCAAGTCTGCAAACAACGGCGTATGTATCCGATTGGACCAAATTTGCCAACAACTTCGGCAGTTTTGCGGATCGTACTCGAGATCAGCGTGATATCCCGGTCTCAAACTCGCCTAGAAACTATAGACCCGGCGCATATGCGTCTTTCCCACAGGAGGAGATGATGGCAACCGAAATCATAACCGGTGGCGCAACTGCCCTACGAGAACCGACCGCGCATTGCTTTGAAACGTCCGACGGCATGGAATTGTTCTATCGCGTTTGGGCTCCCACAATTCCGACCCATAAAGCTGTGGTCCTGTTTCATCGAGGGCACGAGCATTCGGGACGGTGGCAGGAGTTCGTTGATCGCATCGACTTGGAAGACTGCTGGTTCTTTGCCTGGGACGCTCGCGGACATGGTCGTTCACCGGGGCCGCGCGGCTACGCCGATTCCTTTGGCCAACTCGTACGCGATGCGGATGAATTCATGCGGCATATCGCCCGACAATATGGAATTCCGTGCGAAGACACCGCCATTGTTTCGCAAAGCGTCGGCAGTGTGGTAGCGGCCGCCTGGGTGCACGATTACGCGCCACCGATTCGGGCGCTAGTATTGGCTACGCCGGCGCTGCGAGTGAAGTTGTACGTTCCGTTGGCAATGGCAGGACTGCGCATGCTGCACAAGCTGAAGCCGCAATCGTTTATCAAAAGCTATGTCAGCCCGCAAATGCTGACCCACGACAAGGCGCAAGCCGAACTCTACGCGGCCGACGAATTAATCTCCTCACAGATCGCCACGAATATTCTTCTCGAATTGCATGACACCTCGACCCGATTGATCGCCGATGCTGCAGCGATTGACACTCCGACGCTACTGTTGAGTTCAGGCAAGGATTGGGTCGTGCATCGGAAGCCGCAAGATTTGTTCTTTCGACGGCTTTCCTCGAAGGTGAAGGAGCAGGAACACTATCCCGATTTCTACCACTCCACATTCTGGGAAAAGGATCGTGACATTCCCATTACGAGAACACGGGAATTCCTGCTGCGGCAATTTAACGCACCCACTGAGACAGCATCGTTCCTGAGCGCTGATCAGAATCGGTATTCGAAACAAGTCTACAATAAGCTGAACACTCAGCTACCTTGGACGTCTCCAAAGCGCTGGTGGTGTTCGGCGCAAAAGTTGTGCCTGACAACATTGGGCCGGCTGAGTCGCGGAATTCAAGTGGGCTGGCAATCGGGATTCGACTCGGGCCAATCGCTTGACCACGTGTATCGGAATCGAGCTGAAGGGTTTACCCCGCTCGGTCAATTGATCGACCGCATCTACCTGAATTCACCGGGATGGCGCGGTATCCGTCAGCGAAAGCACCATGTTAACGTGATGCTCGACCGGGCGATTGACCAAACAAACAAAAATGATGAACCGGTCCGACTGCTCGACATTGCAGCAGGCCCTGGCCGCTATGTTTTAGAAGCCATTGAGAAACATTCCTGCATTGACATATCGGCTGTCCTGTGCGACCAAGACGAACAGAGCCTGGCTGAGGGCCGATCGCTAGCAAAGTTGCGCGGTATTGAGTGCGTTGACTATAGGGCCTCCGACGCATTCGATCGCCAGTCGATCGCCTGCCACAATCCAAGGCCCAACATCGCGATCGTTTCGGGCCTTTATGAATTGTTCCCCAACAACGGTCCAGTCCTGGAATCATTACGCGGTCTCGCAGATTCATTGCCGGAAGGCGGTGTATTGATCTACACCAATCAACCCTGGCATCCGCAACAGGAATTGATTGCCCGCGTGCTGCGAAATCGAGAAGGAGCCTCTTGGATCATGCGCTGTCGATCACAGACAGAAATGGACCAATTGGTTGAATCGGTCGGATTCCAAAAACTCGACATGCTGATCGATAACGCAGGGATATTCAGCGTGTCGATGGCCATCAGAAAGAGCGACTAATTCCGCAACGCATGCAGTTCGCTAGAGTTCGTGCCGAGTCGAAGACGTTGCTGCCGGTCAATGACAGCTGCCGCGCACGGACGACCTTTTTCTGGTCGGGGACGGCCTATCGTCCAAACGGTACCGACCGGCCATGGCTTACTCACGCTCTCGAGACTTCTTTTCGCCGGAGTCTTTGGCGCGTTCCAAGTAACGCTGCTTCTCTTCCGAGAGTTTGCCTTTCTCGAGTTTGTCCTTCTCGGATTTCTCTTTTCCGAAGAATCGTTTTTTGGCTTCTTCGATCTTTTCGCGATCGACTGATTTCCCACCTTCGCGTTTCTGGCTTTCCATCCACTGGCGGTACCGCTCGGCAGCCAGTTTGCGTGCGTCGACCTTGGCTTCCGACTCGGCTGCACGCGAATCCTCTCCGCGCGTCGATTCTTGCCGCGTGTATTCAGGACGCGAACTCGACGAAGTTCGCGAAATCGATCCACGGCTGGTTTCGCCTCGTGTCGAATCACTACGGTATCCTGCCGACGACCGAGATGAACTGACAGGAGATGCCTGTGAAACTTCTTCGGACGGGGCCGCTGCTGTATCATCGAGCATGGTCTCCTCTGGTCGAACGATGAGTGCCCAACTATGCAGCATTCCAAAACGTTCGTTTCGACTGCCACGAATGACTAACTGCCACACACCGTTGATGTTCTTCCCGTTAAATTGGCTCAAACCCGGTTGCTTCTTCACTTGCCCTTCGGGATTGAACGACCCCTTAAATGGGGCTCTGGCTTTGTTGATGGGATATCTCGCCTGGTCATCGAAGACAGTCTCTTCGAAGTTGTCGCCGCTGCCTCCCACCTCGGTAAACAATTCGATGCGCTGACCGTCCGGACCTGTCAAGAAGGCATCGAGCCAGCCCGTGTTGGTATGTGTTATGGAAAGTTGAACGTTCAAGTCGCCGATCAGATAGTCTTCGTTGACCTCGATTTCGGAAATAATGGTCTTGCGCGGCGGAAGCACTTCGGCTGTTTGGTTGCTATAGCTCCCCCCGACCATCGCTTTCGATTGGGCCACCTCGATCGACGTCAACAGGCCGTCGTTGTTACGGTCGAGCGATGCAAACTCTTCATGTTTTTGATAGGTCCATTCGGTGGCGAATTCCGACATGGCGACTTGCCCGTCGCGATTCGCATCGAGTTCGTAAAACCAGCCGGGCAACCCGGTCGACTCGTCACCAACCTCGATTTGCAGCTCTGCCAGGTACGCCTGCAGCTCGTCGCGCGTCAATTCCCCATCGCGATTGATGTCAACGATGCCGGCAGGAAGTCCCAACTCTCGGGTTTCGGCAAGTTCCAAGCGGCCATTGCGGTTCGCGTCGAAACGCTCCATCAGACTGTACGCCAACCAGGTACTGCTTCCGCCGCTGCGCCGCCAATCGGAGCGATCGCGTCGACGGTCGTCGTCGCGGGATCTTTCGCTGGCTTCCAAACGCCATTCTTTTCTGTCTAGTTCATCCGATGCTCGATCCAATAGTCTTCGCCGGGCATATCGTTGGACTAACTCCATTCGACTGAGCCGATCGTCCTGATTGAAGTCGGTGTCGAACGGATCGCGGTGTGTCCAGTGGGATCGCAACGCCTCTTTGCGGTTAATGAAACCATCTTCATCGTCATCGTATCGGCGCAGGGTTCGATCCGCTTCATCCAGATCTTCCTGGGTGTAGGGATACGTGACCTCTGCCAGCCCGAATTCCGGGACGATCGTCGCCCCCCGATCTGATCCAAATTGCTTGACGGTGCCGGTTCGTTCGGGGCGAATATCTTTGCCGTATTCACCATTCTTAAAAGAATTGTATGTTTTTGCCGCGTCTAACAAGCGATCGATTTCGTTGTCACGTTCGAACGACATGCGTCTGGCACGCATAATTTTTTCCAGATAGGGCCGCGCGAGAGGCGTGATTTCTTCCGGATCGATCCGGCCATCTTTGTCGGTGTCGAGTCTTTCAAGCGACTGGCGTAGACCCGTCTGCGCAGTAGCCTGATCTACGGAAAATACGAACATGACTAATGAAACAGCCACACCCCAAAGAAGCCATGTCGGCCTCGCGTCGCAATGATTCATCGATTTCTCCCCTCTGGCATTACCGGCCGCCGTTGAGTCCCTTGAATTGTAACGGCGACGTTGACCGAACCGGCTGAGATCGTGCCGGGAACGGGGTCGGAGTTCGCGAGGATGATTCCGTTCTGCCGCTGCTCGTTTTGGCTCCCGCAGAATTGGCCTGCTGCAGCAACAACATGCGGGCGACCGGATTTGTGACGGGCACAACCCTGACGACTTTTTCGCTGCGGGCGTCCATCAGCTTGACGAGATTTTCAACCTGTTGAAACAGCTGGTCGGGCGCGGTCACGATTAATGAATTGCTCGGCTCGTGAACGGCGATAGTCATCTTCGGTTCGAGACTGCGGGCCGGCTGACCCCCCGACGCCTTTTGCGACTGTTTTTTGCCGTCTTCGTCCCGTTCCGATTTACCCGAACCCTCGTCCGGCTTGCGCTGCTGCGGCGATCCCGGTTGATTCGATGCACGGGCCCCACCATTATTTGAGCCGCCTTCGACACGACCGGCGTAGGCTTCGCGTATGACTGTGGCCGCTTCGCTGGCTTTCATATGAGCCAACTCAATGACGTGCGAAGTGCCATAGGTTTCGATCGACGTCAGGCTGCGGTCCTTGTCGATGATTTTCAGGTAGTCTTCGATTCTTTCGATGTCGTTGCCGGTACCTTGCGCAATCAACCGATTCAATCGAGAGTCGGCAACCACAGTCATTGATCCGGCCATCATCGTGGTCGTGCCATCTTGCGATGTGACAATGCTGCCGAGATATGTATTCGGCGCTGACGAAACATAACCGTTGACCAAAGATCCGGCCGAGCCCTCGTTTGCTGTTTCGCCCCCATCGAGTAGTTCGGCCAGCATGCGTATGGCGTCGGTCGACTTGGTGTACTTCAGGTAGAACACGACTGGGGGTGACGGAGTGGACCCCGTCGGACCGGCGACCGTGAGCAAATGCTCCTCAAATTGGTCGAGCGCCTCGGTATCGTCTGACTGCAGCAACAAACCGCGCTGCGTCAGTTGGCAGCGAATGATGGGCGCCTGACTCAAGTTGTTGTCCGTGAGCAACCGGGCGCGGGTCGAATTGGAAACCATTCTCGAGCGGTCGTCGGTTCCACTCCTGCTCGAGTCTTCTGAGACCACTCGCTCTGATTTCGCGGGCTCGGCTTTGTCCGTCGAGCCGTACAAAACGATCGGATTCGCCGCTCGCCAGAATTTGGCCGCGGTGTGCAATGCCTGTTCAGCCTCTTCGCCTTTTAATGGCAAGATGCGAATCTCATCGCCGCTGCTCGCAGGGCTGCTAGCATCCAGGCCGGCTACGATCTTTTTGATTTGCTCGATCTGGTGATCCTTGGCCCGTACAAACAGCCGCATGTTTGCGGGATCGGCATCGATTTTCGGGGCATCGGGATCGATGTCATCAGGATCGTCATAGGGATCGGGCAAATCGAGCATTTCTTCCAGCAGGCTGATTGCGAAGTAGGGATCGACCGTTTTGAGAGGAATGACTTCGAAGTCGGCCTCAGATGCCTGTAATTGCGTGACTGTTGCTGCGATTTCACGCTGCACATCAGGTGTGGCCAAGGCGACGATACTGCCGGCCTCTTCATCCATCGAAAGCCGCACGGTTTTGCCAGCGAGTAAAGTTAACAACACGTTGTATACCATTTCGACGTTGCCACCCTTAACGAAATGCGACCGAAGCTCCGATTCGGCGTCGGTGGCCGAGTCGGCTTGTGGCACATCGATCGCCGTCACCAATCCTTCAATCAATTTCACCTTGTCTTCGACGCCGGTGACAAAAATATTCTTCCCTTGCAGGTCGTACGACAAACTGACGTCGATGCCAATCGTCTCGCCGGTCGCCAACCCCAAATGCGGACGCGCCACAACGAGAATGTCTTCCGCGTCGACGTGTTTGAGGGCAAAAGTTTTTACGACCGTCCCGTTGTCGAGCGCCTGCGGCTGAAAGGCATCGAGAATCGCTTTGACGTTTCTCAGCTTGCCGGCGGTATCGGTAATCATCAATTGATTCGTTTTGGAGAAGACTGCAGGCGTCGTCATCAATTTGAGCGCCGTCAGTTCCTCGACGGCATCATCCGCCTTGAGTTCGCCCAATGGAAACAGGCATTTCACAACGTCGTGTGTCTCTAGCTCACCGAGCTGATCAATCGTGACCATTTTTGCAAGAGCGTCTAACTGCTGCATGCTGCGCGGGTCACCGAGATTGATGACCGACAGCATCTTTCCGCTACGAATCAACGTGAATCCTTGGGGAAGCAAAAACAAATTCACGCGATCGATCGCCTGCTGCGGTGTAAAGGTATCGGCATCGGTGTAGGTAAAGCTGCCTGTTGGCAAGTCACCCACGTGCAGTGCCATATCGGCTTCGTCCGCCAGCCATTTGATCACCTCCCGCCAAGGTGTTGCCTCGAACGAGAACTGCAACTCGCTCGACTGGTCGGTCGGTTGTGCTGCGATAGGATTGGCCGCCGGGAGTTGTTCCTGTTGGGCCTCGGCATTTGCCATGGTTGCAAGTGCTGAGAACAGGACGATGGCGATCCGGAAGAGACAAATCCGAGATCTTGGTGTGCACTGGGGGTGTGCAGATTTTCTGCGGGATAAACCCATAAGGGAGGCTCCGTAATGTCCGTTGATCTTTAAGCGATTCAGGAAGGAGTCAAACGCGGGTGGGGGAGAGTTTCTTGGGTAGGTTAATCTCAGAGGCAGGAATCAAATTGGTGTGCAAACATCCAGTTCCAGCTTAATAGATCTGCTCGAACGGATCAACGTATTTACCGACAATTCTGGCTGCGACAGTTGTCATTCGCCTGCAATTCCTGCTCTCGATCGGAAACTGGAAACGACCGATCGTGTCGACACAGATTTTCGAGTTGGGAATATTGGAAGTCCCACCAACAGATGGCCGCAGGGAGTCCCTGTTCATTCACGCATTCAGTCACGAGCGGGGCTAGCGGGGCAACCGTCACAATGAAAGAGAATGCATGGCATCCTGATCGGGCTGGGACTCAAATTCTTGGTCGCTCTTCGTAGAATGAGTACAACGGCTACTCATGTATGTCGAATGCCTTTGATTCTTGCTGCCCCCCTCGGCCTTACGAAGTCGACTGTTCCAGAGGTTGTACACAGAAATGCACTCGGTATGACATTTGGCGTCGTCCAAGCCCTAGGAGGTTTGGGGTTGTTCCTGCTGGGAATGACCATCATGACCGGTGCGCTGCGATCGCTGGCGGACGAGAAACTGAGGGAGTCGCTGGCCAAAACCGTTAATAGCCCTGGCAAGGGTGTTGTCACCGGTGCCATCTCGACAGCCATTCTGCAATCATCCAGCGCAACAACGGTTGCAGCGGTCGGATTTGTCGGGGCTGGTCTACTGACTTTTCCCGAATCACTCGGAATCATTTTTGGTGCCAACATCGGGACCACGATTACCGGATGGCTGGTGGCGCTTGTGGGTTTCAAGCTGCGTCTTGGAGAAATCCTACTCCCTTTAATACTGCTCGGAGTGATGCTTCGTTTTACGGGTCGTCCGAAACTGGACCAAATCGGAACGGCCATCGCCGGCTTCGGTTTGATCTTTGTGGGCATCGGCATCTTGCAACAGGGCATGTCCGCATTCCAGGGCCACGTCACACCACAATCGTTTCCACCAGATACAGTTTTCGGACGTCTGCTGCTGGTGTTGATCGGATTGGTGATTACGCTCATCACGCAGTCATCGAGTGCAGGCGTCGCCACGGCACTGGCAGCCGTTCATACCGGAACAATTTCGCTCAACCAGGCCGCGGCCATGGTCATCGGAATGGACATCGGCACATCGGTTACTGCAGCCATCGCCACGATCGGCGGCAACGTTTACGCCCGCAGAACCGGATTTGCGCATGGAATCTACAATGGGCTGACCGGCATTGCGGCGTTCTTGATGCTGACTCCGTATATGACCACCGTGGAAAAGTTGCTGCCCGGAGTAACGGCGACAGAACCGGAACTGGTCTTGGTGGGTTTCCATACGTTTTTCAATACCTTTGGCGTGTTGGCCGCGTTGCCGTTTACTGACCGTTTCGGAAAACTTGTCATCCAGCTCATTCCAACACGTGGGAATCCATTGACTCAAGAACTCGGGTCTTCGCTCGTTCATTCCCCGAGCGCCGCGTTGACCGCTGTCCGTAGCACGCTGTGGAGAATCAATTCGGTACTGCTGGAGCAATTGCAGAAGCAACTACAGCCAAAACCGCCGCGTCCCGATGCGCAATTGCTCGATGAAATTTCGGACGCCATCAGACAGACGGCCGATTACCTGCAATCACTTTCGCCGCAGCTCGAAAATGAGCGACAGGTGCGTGAGTATGTCGAGCTGTTGCACGTTCTCGATCATCTGCGGCGAATCCAGACACGAGTTCATGAAGAACGACGTTTGAAACTATGTCGCAGCGACGAGCAACTGAGCCAAATGTCTGACTGTTTGTGCGCTGAAATCGGCCTATTGATTGGCAAGGGACAACAGTTAACTGCGGACGAAATCGAACGGATTCAAACCATGAATCACCAAATGCAGAAAGCGATGCGTCAATATCGAACACACATTTTGCAAGCGTCATCCGCCGACTCACTCACCACGAGCGACGCCATCCGCCGCATGGATACGGGCAGAACGCTTCGCCGCCTCGGTTATCACATTTGGCGAATTGCGCGCCATTTGCCGAAACTTTCTCTGGGTTGAGGCAAGCGATCAACGAGACCAACGAATCAGAGGAATAGAGTATGGCAGGTCTTATCCTGTAGAAACTGAGTTTCTGATAACGCTCCGGTATCGGTGCCAGTGTTTGGTGATCGATTACGGACTTTCCCGATTTTTTTCAGTCTGAGTTCGACTTCGCTTGGTAGCATAGATCGATTCTCGTATTAGCGGATGCGTGGGGCACGCTTGCAAGTCGCATCGTATGTCTCGCAAGAAACTGCACGTTGGATGAGAAATCGGTCTATTTCGACTTGGAGAAAACGGATGCGATATCGAGTGCCCACCTTGTCGTCAGAATCTCAACGAAATGACAAGCTCTTTTTCTGCCAAACTCAACTGATCGTCATTGCTGTGTCTTTATCGACATCGCTGGTCGGGATGAAACCGCTATACGCTCAAGCGCCAGTGACCATTTCCGAGAATCCTTTGGAGGGGATTATCGACTTCCACGTTCATTCAGGGCCGGATAGTTTCACGCGCAGCGTGAGCGACATCGAGATTGCAGCAATCGCACGCAAGCGAGGCGTGGGCGCACTCGTTCTGAAAAATCACTTCACGATGACAGCCGACCGAGCCTGGATTGCCGAGCGTACAACCGGACAGCGTTGTTATGGCGGAGTCGTGTTGAATCGGGCGGTCGGTGGGTTAAATGCCGCCGTGATTGAGAGAATGGTTACGTTTACCGGCAATCGCGGGCGAGTCGTCTGGTTGCCGACGTTCGACGCTGAAAACCACGTGAAGCAATTCGGCGAGGACCGACCGTTCGTGGCGGTGACACGTGGTGGCGAATTAGTCCCGGAATTGGAAGACGTATTTCGCGTCGTGGCCCAGCACGATTTGGTTTTGGAGACAGGGCATTCATCGGCTGAGGAATGCCTGCAGATCATTCGTGCCGCCAAGCAACAGGGTGTTACGAAAATCGTCGTGACACACGCTATGGCCGACCCGATCGGCATGACCGACGAGCAACTGCAACAGGCGACGCAGCTCGGGGCCAAAATCGAATGTGTCTGGCTGACGAACTTGAACGGTCCGAATTCTCACCTGGAAAGCATGCGTCATTGGAGAAACGTTTCGGTCGAAGATTACGCGCGGGCGATTCGCAAAATCGGTGCGGAGCACTTTGTGCTGGCGTCTGACCTGGGGCAATATCTGAATCCGATTCCCACCGATGGTATGACGGCATTTTTGTTGGGACTTCGGGAAGCGGGATTCAACGACGAGGAAATCGGCATGATGTGCAGGGAGAACGCTGCGAAGTTGCTCGGCATGGAACAAGACGATGGCGATCAGTTCAAGTAGTTTCAAAACCCTCTGATGCGTCGCGCTGAGGGTAGAAGTGTGCGTTCGAAAACTAGCACAACCGGGTTTGGAAACGGGTCCCAAGCAACGTACGAGTAAGCGGCCACGGATCGCATTTTCGCCGGTCGCAAATAAGAAACTCTCCCAGCCGACTTTCGTCGACAGGGAGAGTTCGATTGGAGAGACTCGGTCGTATTTCGAGGGTGATGGCAAATGCCCAGGAGTCTACAGCGTATTACACTGACTTGTGGCCGCGACAATCGCTTTTTGTTCTACGATAGTCGGCTCTCACGAGCTGGAAACGCCCACAAGAAAAGGTAACCCGCTTCAAAAGACAAAGACCTCGGCGACTTGCGATTCCTCTCCTTGAGCATCGATGGCGACAGCTTCGACAATTCCAAAATCGTCGACTTCCAAAACGACGCTGAAATAACCGCTGTAGTCAACGGAGACCGGCCCCTCGTCGACCAAACCGGAGAGAAAGATCTCGCAAGTTGCGGGATCGTCGTCGTAGACATAGCCGTAGAACTCCCACAGATTGGCGCTGCCCCCCAGATAATAAGCGTCGAAGTACATGATCCAGGGAGGGGCGTTATAGCCAGTCGTCCCGGCAACCGCCTCGTTGCCCTGTTCCATGGGGTTTAAACCAGACCCACTCAGCAACAGGAGCAGGGATAACATGGGAAGGCGAATTTTTCTCAAAAGTCCGGACCGGCGCATCGGACGTTCCGGGCACTGAGTGATTGTGCTTTGATTGGAAGACGTCATTGTCTTGGCTCCTTTGGTGAATTCGTTCTGCCCGGCGCGCACCGGGAGCGTTGATTGCCACAGAGTTTTTTGTGGCGTCCCGACGGTTTGCGCCGGTCCACTGCATGTGGGGGCACGGGAGCGAATTCAAAACTTCGTCTCGCCGCGTGACGGCACCGATTCAGCAGGAACGGGAACTCGTCCGTCATCAGATATCGACGAACGCATCAAAGGTCCCCGAGCAAAGCAGCCAAGTTTCCGGTTATCTCATTTGACGACTACTCGACGGACTTAAGGAATCTGTCATGAATCCGAATTGGACACGCAACAGATTGGCCGCATGCGACTTGCATGGAGGGTATCCCCTCAGAATTCGGGGCGATTCATCGGATTCATCGGCCGGCGGCGCACCGGGCGTACGGAATCTAGCGATTGGTACGATGAACAGTTCCGCGACTGATAGAACCGGAGGGACCAACAAGACCGTGCGGTTCGAGTTGGCAAAACCGATGAATCGCTTAATGCGCCACTAATCGCGCATCTCTGAGCGAGGGAAAGAATTGGAACAGCCACCGCTGTCTGGCGCAACAGCGAATTGGGAAATGCGCGATTTGCCTAACTCGGCGACTGGCGGGAGTCGAACTCCTGCGCTATGGATGAAATCGCCACGCCGATCTCTCCACGAATGGCGAGATCCGCCAGCGAATCGAGGGGAGTGGCATCGCGGTTGATAATCACAAGCCTTGCTCCGTGCGATTTGGCGATGCGTGGCAGACTGGCGGCCGGTTCAACAACCAGCGACGAACCAATCGCGAAAAACAACTCGGATGCTTGGGCCCAATTGACAGCTTGCTCCAAGACATCTGCCGGCAACGATTGGCCAAAAGAGACTGTGGCATGCTTCAGCCACCCACCGCACTCGGGGCATTCGGGAGCCGTTTGGTTTTCGAGGAATTGTTTCACCAATGGTTCGGCATCGCTTCGCCAGCCGCAATCGAGGCATCCCACTTCTCGAGCAGTCCCATGCAGTTCCAACACCTGGTTGCTGCCCGCCAGTTGATGCAACCCGTCGATGTTCTGAGTAATGATGCCGCGTAGCCGTCCGCCGGCTTCCCAATCGGCGAGATTTTGATGAGCCACGTTGGGCGCGGCCTGTGAGAAATCGGCATGGGACTCGGCCTTTTGTTTCCAATACTCCAACCGGGCTTCGCCGCTGGAAACAAAATCTTGAAAGTAGACCGGCTGTGTCCGAGACCAGACTCCGCCAGGCGAGCGAAAGTCGGGAATACCGCTTTCCGTGCTTATGCCGGCACCAGTGAAGGCCACGGAGAACTCACTAACTGCCAACCAGTCGGCGACTTGTTCGAATTGAGAGTTCATAGGGAATGGATTCGATGTGATAGTTCGGTTGACGTTTTGCCTAAACAACCACGTGCACGGCTGTCGTCTGCAGTCGATTCTACGAGCAAAGGGCATCGAATTGCACGCATTGGAGATTCGAAAATATCGACGACCTGTGTTGTCGTCGGTATGGCTTCAATCGTCGGCGCTCGCACCGCTGGTGTTTCGCAGCACGACACTGGACGATAAACTTTTGGAATAACGACGCACTTCTGTGTGGAACCAACATCAAAGACGGAATGAGCCAAGTATTGAACGCAGGACTCGAAAAAAACGGCGTTGAAATTGTCGATACCTTTGCTGAGGCATTCCCGATTGTCGGCACACGGCTGGTGATCACGGCCATTTCCGAGAAGTGGGCGAACATTGCAGCCACCGAAGCGTGCGGATTTGCAACCAGTGTGATTGCCTGCGACGCCGAATGCGCCATAGAGCGA
>JANQRQ010000114.1 GCA_028284485.1 Planctomycetaceae bacterium
CTCGAAAAAGTGCATCACCTGCCACACCACCGGGGCATATATGGCAGAGCGTCCGAGCCTGACGGAAGTACTCGGACCACCCAGTGAAGAAGTCTTGCAGAATTTCGTCGACGCCGTTTACGACGAACCAGCTTTTAAAGGCGACTTCTGGTTCGTTTGGCGGAGCCTCGGCTTGGCCGAGTGGGACAAACACGTGACGGGCAAACTTTCCGACCACACCACCCGCTCGTTGCGGGAGATGTTGTTGCGCCAGCAGGACGATGGAACCTGGGATGTGGCCCGCCGCGCCATCCAGATTCCCTATGTCACGACGAATTTCGAACTTGCAGTGCAGGCCGCCCGGGCTGTGGACGCCGCACCCGGCTGGTTGGACCAGCTCGAAGATGACGAACTGCGTCGACGGGTCAATCGAATGAAGACCTTCCTTCGTGATCATAAACCACGCAACGATTACGAGCGCGCCCTGAAGTTGCGACTCGTCAGCGTAATGCCCGGATTGATAGCCGAGGCCGAGGTCGAAGAAGCCGTCGCCATGCTCCGTCGCCAACAACAGGCCGACGGCGGCTGGTCCACACGCCGCATGTCCGACATGAACAATTGGAGCGCCAGGGTGGAGCCGCGTATCGTCGAAGTGCTGCAGGGCAAACCTGACGCAGACGCTCCTGCCAGTGATCCTTACATGACTGCCTTCGCCATTGTCCTCCTGCGCGAATCAGGTATTGCAGCTAGCGACCTTTGCATTCAACGCGGAATATCTTGGTTGAAAAACAATCAACGAGAAAGCGGTCGCTGGTGGATGAAGACCCTTTCATTCAAGGGAAACAACAAGAAGAACTTCATCACCTTTATCGCCACAGCCCAGGCCATGCGGGCTCTGGCCATGTGTGGCGAATTGCAGCCCGCGCCTTCGGCGAAGCCGTCTTCACCATAAACCTTTCATCCCTCTAATGAGTGGAGGAGTAAGAAAGTGGAGAGTTCGGCCCGCCAGCGCCCCGAAGAGGGGCAGCGAGAATACTGTTTAATCTCAGCCGCAAAGTGGGAAGCAGTTACGGCAATAAGGGAGGGATGAGTACGATGACGTCAATCCTATTCAGAACAACTTCTCTCTGTTTCTACTTAATCCTCTTGGCTACGGTTTCCAGGGCCCAGTCCATCCCGGAAGAACGACGGATCACTCACCGCGAGCAATCGCTTATGATCTACGAACCGTTCAAAGCGGAGGAGATTTGGAAGCGGATTCAGGTCCCACCGTCACCACCACTCACTCCCGAGCAAGCTCTCGAATCATTCCAGGTCGCGGCCGGCTTTCGGATCGAATGCGTGGCCGCCGAACCGCTGATCGAAGACCCGGTCCAATTCGAGTTTGATCCGGATGGTCGCATTTGGGCCGTGGAAATGCGCGGTTACATGCGCGACATCGAGGGCCGTGATGAAAACGCCTCGATTGGCCGGGTCGTCGTGCTTGAAGACACCGACGGGGACACCTTCATGGACAAGTCGACTGTGTTTCTCGATGGACTGGTCATGGCCCGCACGTTGCAGTTCGTCCAGGGCGGTGTCTTGGTACAGGAGCCGCCCAATCTGTGGTTCTGCCAGGACACGAACGGCGATCTCATATGCGACCGCAAACGACTCGTCATCGAGATTGATCCTCCATCCACGTATTCCAGCGTCGGACAACCTCGATACGGTCTCGTAGGGGATCGCCGGTGCGCACATCAACCAGCCCACTGCGGCCGCTCGGTGAGGGTGTCTCGTAGAACCCGCACCAACCGAAACCGATGATTTGAGGATGCTCCACGCCCATTTGCATCATGCCGGCATAGACCATTTCAAACTCGTCCAGGTTACGAGCGGTATAGCCAGCTTTCGCCGGTGGGCCTTCATAAATTCCCGCCCCCGTATCAGCCAAGTGAATCGGCCCGTCCCAGTATCGCGTGGCGTCTTCGAGCACCTCATAAACGATATCGGGAGGCCCCATTACATTGACGGAGAGCACGTCGACATATCGGCTCATGATGCGGATGGCGAACTCGGGCAACGGCTGCAAATGCAACGTGTTGCGATCGCCCAGAATCAAATGGTTCTTATCGTAGCGACGAATCGCATCGTGATAGACGCGATACCACTGCTCACAAATGCGGGCCATGAACGCATCGCGGTCTTGCAGATGTCGCCGCTCGCTAATGTAGCCGCGAAGTGGCCTGTCGAGGGTGGCGATTTCATCCCATGAATCCACCGGAATCCCGTATGTTCGTCGCCAGCGTTCGAGTGAACCGTAAATCTGCCGCATGAGTCGCACCCAAGCTCGGCGACCGGCAGACCCGGGCTTGGTGGCGTCATCGATCCATTGATCGAAATTCCTGGTGCGCGGATGCCACGGCGGATTGTGGCAAAAATGATATCCGACCAAGTAGGGACTGTCTTTTAATGGGAGACATACTTCCCGACAGCGAGCGTCGACATCGTCTGCAAATTTCTGGGAAAAGACATCGGGCATTCCTGGACCGGCCATGTACTGTTTCGGATACTCCAAGAAAATCGTAAATGGGAACTCAAGTGCTGCGTAGTGTTCTGCTGGCCATTCTTTCGTTCGCGTAACCAATCGTCCCCCGGCAGCAACCAGATCGGGGTTGAGTGCAGTCGGACCGATTGAGGGGGGCAGATAATTGAAGCCCCAATCCCGGACACGTTCGCGGACCGAAGTTCGCCACGCTTTGGCTGAGCCGTACCGCTCGCTTAAGACCCAAGGCATTCCGCTGCCATCACCGTAATGATTGACGCCCCGCATGTAGAAGAATTTGCCATTCGGATCAATCAGGCGCCATTTGCCTTCAACCTGCTTGACGCGAAAGAATCCCGTGGCGTCTTCGGCTGCCGACATCGGCGATAATATCAGCAACAGGGCAAGAACCATGAGGCCGTACTTGATGCAGCGTTCAAATTGGGGATGCACGGTTCGTCGAAATTTGTTCAACGCCGGGTCCCGATGACTAAATTTCACAGAATCAGCCTGCAATTCGTTGGTCATTGGTTTCTCACGTGGCGGGCGTCAGCCTTTCTTGCCGTGCCGATCGGGCGACATCTCACCGATATTCATTCCGTAGTAATTTGCCACCTAATGCGATTCCGACTCGCTTTCATGCCAAAATATCCGTAACGACATTTCCATACAGATCCGTCAGCCGATAATTGCGTCCTTGAAATCGGTAAGTCAGTTTTTCGTGCTGCATCCCGAGCAGGTGCAACAATGTAGCGTTAAGGTCATGGACCGGAACAGGATTTTCTGTCGCGCGAAAACTCCAGTCGTCGGTGGCGCCATAAATCATACCGGGCCGGACGCCTCCTCCAGCGAGCCACATCGTAAAGCACATTCCATGGTGTTCACGCCCGAAGTTCGTTTTGGTCAGCTTGCCTTGGCAGAAAACGGTTCGTCCGAATTCGCCGCCCCATACAATGAGCGTATCGTCGAGCATGCCGCGCTGTTTAAGATCGGTAATCAAAGCCGCGTTTGCTCGGTCGGTGTAAGCTGCATATTCTTCGATTTGCTTGGGGAGGTTGGCATGCTGATCCCACCCCCCTTGGAAAAGCTGCACAAACCGGACGCCATGCTCGGAAAGCCGGCGTGCCATCAGCGCGTTGTAGGCGTAACTGCCCGGCTGCGTCACATCGGGACCATACAAATCGAGCACGTGCTGAGGTTCGTCTGAAAAGTCGGCCAACTGCGGCACGCTCAATTGCATGCGCGCGGCCATTTCGAACTGCGAAATGCGCGTTGCTATCTCCGGGTCGCCGACGATTTGGTGATGATCTCGATTGAATGCCGCAATGTCAGCAATCGTATGACGCCGTAGTTCCGAGGAGATTCCCCGGGGATTGTTCAGGTACTGCACCGGTGCTTCGCCGCTGCCCCCGACTCGAATTCCCTGGAAACGCGATGGCAGGAACCCAGCCCCCCAATGCCGATCGATTAAGAACGAGCCCCCTTTTTCCGTCCGCAGCGCTACAAATGCCGGCAAGTCTTCGCATTCGCTTCCCAGACCGTAGGTAACCCAGGCACCGACGCTCGGCCGACCAGCGATTTGATGGCCGGTCTGCAGATAGGTGATGGCAGCATCGTGGTCGACCTGAGTAGTTGTCATCGATCGAATAGAGCAGACCTCGTCGACAATATTGGCGAACTCTGGAAATAATTCGCTCACCCACGCTCCCGCCTGCCCGTGCCGCTTGAACTTCCATTTCGACGCTACAACAGGGAATCGCGATTGACCGTTGACCATCCCTGTGAACTTGGCGTCGCGCATGACCGACTTCGGCAAATCCTTGCCATGCCATTTGTCGAGCAGCGGTTTGTAGTCAAACAAGTCGATTTGCGAGGGGCCGCCCGCTTGAAACAGATAGATGACACGTTTCGCCCTGGGAGCGATGTTGGGAAAGCCACCGATTCCCGGCGGATTAGCTGACCGGGGTGCTGCCGACGCGTGATTCTTTCCAAGCAATTGTCCGAGTGCTGAACCGAACAATGTCGCACCAATACCTTGGGTGAATTGCCGTCGCGTGAGTTGCAGGTTTTGTTGTTGGTCGTTCATTCCAATGTCAACGTCATATCAAGATTAAGAAGCACATTGCACAGAGCGAGCCATGCAGCCTCATCTGAGTTGGAATCGCTGCCTGCAATTTCGCGGTAACTCGCGAGCGTCGTTTGCAGTTTTTCAAGCTGCTGGCCTGTCGGCTGTCGGCCGCAACAAGCCTGCCATAACCAACTGAGCTGGTCGGTTTCTCGAGATTTCGCACTCCGAGTACGTTTACCGAGTTCACGAGCACACGAAGCCAAACCTGGCTCATTTAGAGTCACGAGTGCTTGTAGCGGCGTATTTGTACGGCGCACCCGCACGTCGCATTGGTTACGATCGGCAACATCGAAGACCGCGAGCATGGGATGTGGTGCATTACGTTTCCAAAACGAGTACAGCGTCCGCCGCCGATCCGACACTTCGTAGGGTAGTTTCACCACTGTCCCGTCTTTTCCGCGCACTTCGTCAAGCACCACCGGCGGTCCACCGACCGTCGAGTCGATCCGCCCGGAAAGGAACAGTGCCTGATCGCGGACGACATGCACCGGCAGGCGGTATCGTGGGCCGCGTGCCAGCAACCGATTTTCCGGATCACTCTGCCAAATGTCGGCCGGCGCTGTCGAAGTTTGTCGATAAACACGACTCGTTGCAATCAGCTTCACAAGAGCCTTGGTATCCCAACCAAGGCGAATGTATTCGGTTGCCAACCAATCGAGCAAATCAGCATGCAACGGTTGCTCGCACTGCGTACCAAAATTCTCGGGCGAATCAACAAACCCACGGCCCCAAAGGACTTGCCATATTCGATTGACCGCCACACGGGCCGTCAGCGGATGGGCGGGATCGGTCAACCAGCGGGCCAGTTCGAGGCGGCTGCCAATGTCGCCATCACAACGCGGAAGGAATTTCGGAGTGTCCGGCTTGACCGCGTCGCCAAGCTGATCATAGGCCCCCATGCGGCGCACACGTGTCGCGCCCAATGGCGCTTCCTGCATCACCATTGTTGTCGGCAATTGTTTGACAGCAAAACGCAGCGCGTCGGAAGTTGCAATCACTTTGTCTCGCAGATTCGCAACGTCGTTCGGAAGGGCGTCACATTCCAAAAACGCCATCCGCAGAATTTCAGAATCTTCGGCGTTCCGATTAATGGCCGGTATCTGCGCAATCTCCGCCGTCGTTCGAGCATCTGCCAGCGAGGCGATTTCAGCCAATTCAACCAAGCGGTCATAAAACCGCAGATCGCGCAGCCGTCCCCTGAAACTCGGCAACAGTGGACTTCCACCAAGAACCAGCGGTGCTTTGCCGGCATTACCGGCGGAGTCGTTGGTGACAGGGTGCGTGCACCGCATTGCAGCATCGTCGCCATCGAGCGAAGCATGATACGCCAATCCCTGCATCCGCCCGTCACAACGGAATGTGACGTGGTACCATCGCCCGGGCTTTACCCGCCCGACACTTTCGAACTCGATGTAGCTGTTGACCCATCGGCAAACGTGACGAACACGAACGCGCCCATCGATCCAGTCGGCTTGAATTCCAGGGCGATAGCGTTCCGGCTCTTCGACGCTGGAGAATATCGCTCCGTCTTGGCCGCCCTCGGGCCGAAACCAAAACGAAATTGTCCATTCCTTGTTGCCCGCACACAGGGCAATGGGATCATTCGACTTCTCAATCGTCGATTGGCCATCGAATTGGATTGTCCGCTCCGCGTAGTGGTGGCGCAATCCACGGCGAACTCGTATCGGGGAAGCTTCGCCACCTTCAATCAATTCCTGTTCCCAGTTTCGTTGGGCGTCGCCGATCGTCTTGGAAGCCGACTCGTAGTCCACTTTAGCGCTGGCCAATTCTCTTGTCAGCCGTTCAAGCTCGATGCGCTCTGATGGTGTTGGAGTGTGAATATAGGGATGCGAAGCGTTACGAAGTGCCGAGCCGATTTCGGGAACATTATCGAAGTACGACAACAACTCATAGTACTCGTGATTCTCGATCGGATCGAATTTGTGCGTATGGCAGCGTGCACACTGAAATGTTAGCCCCATCCAAACTGTGCCGACAGTTTCCAGTCGATCGGTGGCATTTTCAAAAATGGATTCTGCGGGAATCGTGCCGCTACCCGTGTCGTACCGATGATTTCTCAAGAAGCCGGTCGCCATCAGCAGTTTTTCAGCTGCAGCATCTTCAATCCAATCACCACTTTCCCAATCGCGAGTAGCTCGTGGCATTAACAAATCCCCGGCCAACATGTGCTCGGTCATTTGGTCGAAGGGAACGTTGTCGTTGAGAGAGCGAATGAGCCAATCCCGCCATGGCCACATTTGTCGTTCGCCATCGGCTTGGTACCCGTTGGTATCTGCATAGCGAGCCGCATCAAGCCAGGTCCAACCGAAATGCTCTCCATAGCCCGGCGAGGCGAGAAGTTCATCAACAAGCTGATCGATTGCGGCATCGGAATCTGATTTGTAATCGCTCGCAAATCGGTTCAGTTTCTCCGGCAGTAAAGGCAGACCGGTGATCGCCAAGCTGAGGCGGCGGGCCACAACAGTCGGTTCGGCGTCGGGTTGCGGTGAAAGTCCCTCTTGTCCGAGTCGAGCCAAAGCGAATCGATCGATCGCGCCGCGTGGCCATGCCTCGCCAGTAACGTTCGGCAACTCGCGTCGCACAGGTGCAGTAAACGCCCAATGCTTGTCGTAGGGCGCGCCTGCCTTGATCCATTCTTTAAGCGTTTCAATTTGCTGCCGTGATAATGGTTTGGCGAAGTGGGCTGGAGGCATTCGCAGGTCTTCATCGTCCGCTGTGATGCGGGCGATTAGCTCACTCCGTTCGAGATCACCGGGTACGATGGGCGTGGTCCCCGAACTTGCTTCACCGACTGCCGATTCTCGAATATCGAATCGAAGTTCCGCTTCGCGCGCCGACTCGTCCGGTCCATGGCAAGCATAGCAGTGGTCGGACAGAATCCGCCGTGCTTCGTCTGCCAGGACTGCATCGGCGACTGAAGAAGCGATTATCAAAAGAAGAAACCACGGGATCGCCGTGGAACGAAGAGTCTTCATTGCTCTCCTTGTCAGTCATTTCGCGTCACCGATTCCCAGGTTGAACCGACCTTCCGCTTGTCAAACCACTACTCGGTTGGCCTGTTGCCCGTCACGACAACGAAACTCAAGTATGACAACCATTTCGGCGAATGCAGTACCACCCCGCTTTAGAAGCAGTTTCGAAGCCCTCTGATGCGTCGCGTCGATGCTAAACAGCGGCCTCACACACCAGCACATCCGGGTTTTAAAACGGGTTCTACGCATGCCAGATGTTATCTGAAGAGTTCGCTTGCTTCATCAACGTCGCCCGAGGCAAATAGCAGTGTAGGCCTACGGTTACCAATATTGTCGCATTTTTTGCAAAAAATGTGGTAATGCCGATTCTCTTCGTAGCAAAATTATTTCGAAAATGGCAGCGGGGGGGATGTCAATTTGCGAATAGTCGCAGCGGCTCACGGAAGAATCGCCCCGATTCATGTGATGTAGCTGTAGCGTAACGAAACCGATCATGGGTGGCCCCGAAAGATTCTTTCGGGGCCAATGTAGTCGGCAAGAGGTACCAAAAGAACTCACAGTATGCGGTCCGACCCGCGCGATGATCAAATACCAATCGATCATTGTGTCATCGCATTGGCACAGATTTCCTTCAATCTCGCGACCTTCTATTCGGGCGCAATCGGCCGCCGCAGGCACATACCGTCCTGGACGTTCAAGCGGCGAGCTCGTCGGGATCGGAGCAGTCCGATTCGGTCACACGCTGACGAGGATCTTCATATTCTTGTTTGATATCGTTTTGAGCGGCACGGACCATGCGCAGGACACCAGAGGCCGTGTGCCCGAACGATCGAGCCAAGAAGCCCAGGGAAAAACCGCAAACTTCATTTAAAGCCAGCATAAGCAGGCGTTTCTGTCGCCGCGGCGTCGTA
>JANQRQ010000117.1 GCA_028284485.1 Planctomycetaceae bacterium
GCGCTCGGGTCGACCGTGCGAACGATGCGGCAGATTCGCGATTCAGAAGCGCGCGGCGAAACTGTTGTCGTTTCCGCCGCTGATCCGCTCAACGTCGTCGGTATTCTGACCGAACACAACCGCGTGCCAAGCATTGCTTCGAACCGAGTGGCGTATGTCGACGGTGTACCGGTTGCTAGTGTGATTGCCGGTGAAGTCGCATTTCTCGCCGATGTCGACGAGCGCAAACGGTTTGAACTTGCTGAGCAGTTGGGCGTATCGCTCGAAAAATCTGCAGCAGACTTAGGTACTTCGGATGCTGCGGAATCTTCGAACGGGAACGGTCGCCGCACATCGCGGCGGAAGTCCCCGGTCTACCCGAACAACATCCCCCGGCCGATGATTTCTTAGAAAGAAACCCCCTCCCGGACGCTGCCGCGTCCGACCTCCCCCGCAAGCGGGAGAGGTGAGAATCATTGCGCGCTAGACATTCTTTCGCGCGAAAGGCGAGCATGTCGACGCGGGAAACGGGCAGATTACAGATACTCGTTGATGACGTTCTCGAGCAATTCCTGGCGGCCGGACTGATTCGGATCGGGATTCCCTTTCTCCAGCATGTACGATTCGAGTTCGGCAAATGAGGCACTGCCATCGTCGATCTTCTTGCCGACGCCGCTGTCGTAGCTGGAGTAACGATCTTTGACGAAGTCGCTAAGCACTCCGTCGGCTCGAATGGCTGCGGCGATTTTGAGTCCCCGCGCGAAGGCGTCCATTCCGCCGATGTGCGCGTGAAACAGATCAACCGGTTCGAAACTTTCGCGCCGAACCTTGGCGTCGAAGTTCACGCCACCGGGCGCTAATCCGCCCTGATTTAAAATCACCAGCATACACTGCGTCGTCAGGTAAAGATCGGTCGGGAACTGATCGGTGTCCCAACCCAAAAGGAGATCGCCGGTGTTGGCGTCGATGCTCCCCAAAAAGCCCTGCATCGAGGCATAAGTCAGCTCGTGCATCATTGTGTGGCCGGCGAGCGTGGCATGATTCGTTTCGATGTTCAGTTTGACGTAGTCTTCCAAGCCGTAACTGCGAATAAAGTTCAGGCAGGCGGCTGCATCGTAGTCGTATTGATGCTTGGTCGGTTCTTTGGGCTTTGGTTCGAACAGGAATGTCCCCGTGAACCCGATCGACTTGGCATGTTCGACCGCCATATGCATGAACTTGGCGAGATGATCGACTTCGCGCTTCATGTCGGTGTTGTACGAATTCATGTAGCCTTCACGGCCGCCCCAAAAGACGTAGTTCGTTCCCCCCAAATCGTGTGTGACTTCAATCGCTTTTTTGACCTGGGCAGCCGCGTAGGCGAACACATCGGCATTGGGGCTGGTGGCAGCGCCGTGCATATACCGCGGATGGGAAAACAAATTGGCAGTCCCCCACAGCAATTCGATGCCGGTGCGTTGTTGTGCTTCTTTGAGTTTGGCGGCAACTTTGTCGAGGTTCGCATTCGACTCGGCGAGCGAGCTTCCTTCCGGCGCGACATCGCGGTCATGGAAGCAGTAATAAGGAGCACCAAGTTTATCGATGAACTCGAAGGCAACGTCGACGCGATTGAGGGCGTTTTCCAGCGATTCGCTGCCGTCATCCCAAGGACGCACCATCGTCGGAGCACCGAATGGGTCGGAGCCTGTCCCGCGGAAGGTGTGCCAATAGCAAACGCTGAATCGCAGATGCTCGCGCATCGATTTGCCTTCGACAACTTCGTCGGCGTTGTAATGTTTGAACGCCAGCGGATTCTTGCTACCGGGACCTTCATAAGGAATCTTGGGGATATCGGCGAAGTGAGACATGTTGCTAAACCCTGTTCTATGCAGCGACTAATCGGGATATTGGAGTGACCGTGAGCAAATCGATCGAAATCGGTTCTTGTTGCCGGCGCGAAGAAACGGTCGGCAAAACGGTCATGAGTTTAGCCGACCGGCACCCCGGAAAAAAGCGGCTGTTCGCAATTATTGCGATTTTGCAGTCGAGGAACGGGACGTGTAGTGTTTCCTGCGGAGTTCACGGCGACCAGGGGATCCCGGGTGGCCTAGACACGATGTGTCTAGGTGGCACGGCCACAAGAGGCTTGTCTTAACGCGACATTCGCGGAGACAATATTGGAATGGCCAAGCACCGGATCTACGACGATCAACTATTTGCGCACTTTGTCACGTTCTCATGCTTTCATCGTCGTCGACTTTTGGATCATGATCGAGCCAAGAAAATTGTGCTGGGCGGACTCAACTCGCAGTTGATTCGGCAGAATGGACGTTGCGTAGGATATGTGATTATGCCCGACCATGTTCATTCGGTCGTTTGGTTTCCAGAGACAAAGCAGTTGAGTCATTTCATGAAACAATGGAAGCAGCGGACGTCAGTCGAATTGAGAAAACTGTTCGAAACGCGACTCACGCGGTACGCCGAATTGATTGCCAATGATCCCATTTGGCAGCGGAAGTACTATGCATTTCACGTCAATAATCATCAGAAACTCGAAGAGAAGTTGACGTATATGCATATGAACCCCGTTCGTGCCCGTCTAATTGAGACTGCGACGGATTGGCAGTGGAGTTCCACGAGATGGTATGAGTATAGGCAATCGGTCGGCGTTCCTATTCAATGGGTTGAATAGGGCCGCGTTGTCTTAAGGTCTTCTTTACATGGACTACGCAAAGGGACTTGGTGGTGAATTGAGGCGACATTGCATTCGGAGACAACAACAAACGAAGCGATAAGGAGATGCCTCTTGTTCTTATAGAACTCAGACAAGCGAGTTGTCTGGGCCACCCCTTTATTTTCCTGCCAAGAACTAGGCATGTATTGACCGTGGCGGTAAGGACTTACCGATCAGTAGCAACTACTCGGTCGCCTCGGCGGCAGCATCTTGGCGATCTTCTTCGGCGAGGAACGCCTCACGTAAACTGACCAACGGCGCCTGTCGCTCGCCTGGCTGCATATAAAAGACGTAGCCGTGCTCTGCGAGTTTGATCCCCAGCATTTCTTCCAGACCTTTTTGCGCGAATTGACGATTGAGCAAATACTCGTCGTCGAGCGCTTCGATCAAATCCGACAAGGCCCACCGCGCGTCATTATTGGTCAGCGCCTCGCTGGCAATGAGTCGCACCGCTTCACGAGGGTGCCTCAAGTAGTGAAGTCCCAGCGGCGATTCCCGATCGGGATAAGCTTCGGCGATTGCTGGTTCGGAGTATCGCGACCCGTACCATTGGTTCAAATGCTCTAACGTCCAATCGATGGTTTTGTCGAGGTGGCACAAACTACAGGCGTTAGGCTCGCCCGCTTCGAGCATTTGTTCGTTCGTCGGCGAAAAAATCGTGTGAGTGCGGACCGCGTCCTGCAATCCTTCATTGATCCGGGGCATGTGACAGTTCAGGCAGCGGCTGCCTTCGCTGGCCGCCGAATGACGCGTATGAGCGAACAATGCGCTGTCGTTCTTGTATTGATCGTGACATTTCAAGCAGACGGCGTCGTCCTGGGCCGGGGGACGCGACCATTTCTTACCGATCCCTTTATGCGGCTCGTGGCAGTGAATGCAAGTGAGCTCGGAGTAACAACTCCCTTTCATGGCGTCGGAGTACTCGGTGGAGTTCCACGTCGCCATTCCAGCGGCCAATTTGGGACGCGCACCTGTGTGGCATCGCCCACAGGCCCAATTGACGTTCTCGTGCGTGCGCCCCGTTTCAATAGAATCATCCGATGCGATGTGGAAGTGGGGGCTTAATGGGAAAAACGACGGTTTCTTGCGGTTGCCCTTAGCATGCTCTTTTGCACCGAGGTGGCACGATTCGCATGTGATCCCCAATGCCACCGCATGGTCCGGTGCTTCCAAGTGGTACATTTGATTGACCAACGGTTCGATGTCGGCGGCCTCAATCTTTGCGGCAGGGATGGAGCCGTCCCAAATCTCCGGATGGGTCTCGCTGAGATAGCCCGACATCGAAAACAAGACGTCACGCGGTGCACTCATGGCGTACGACCGCGGGTAACGCAACAGCATATCGCCCAAGGGAAACGTTGTGTGGCAATGATTGCATTTGTCGGCATACACGAAGTTACTTTCCGATTTTGCCAATTCATCCACCGCGGCAAACGGGTCGCGGCGTTTGCCATCGGGCAATTCCGGCGCCGTGATATGCACGACCGGAATCCACATGTCGTAATCCAACCAGTACCCGAACGGCAGGACATGATCCTTCGTGTAATATCGGCTTCCCTCCGGTTCGGGGCCGGAAATTTGCTGGCCGATGTAGTACTGCGTGAAGCGCGAACCGATCGTCTGGTTGATTTTGTATTCCCGTTGGAGGCCATCCCGCTCGAGTCGCATGTGGAATTCGTCGCCCTCTTTAAAGAACGTGCCGGTTCCACCCAGATAGCTGATCGAAGCCTCGCCGGAAAAATCGCCGAAGACGGTTTCTGGATCGACCAAAGCATTCATCAAGCGATGTGCATGCCCGTGCCAGGCTTCGTAGTTTTCCTTGTGGCACGATTTGCATGATTCCGGCCCTGCATAGTCGCGGCCGCGCACGTTACTCTCGCTATGGGACGTGGGGACGAACTCTTCTTCGGATTCCGGCATCGGCTCCCACTGAAGAATTGCCCGGTCGAACTTCATCCGCCGAAACGGGGCAGGCGGCGGTGACGAGTTAGTGGCGAGCGTAACATCATCCGGAATGTCACTCGGCCAATAGCGGTAGGTCAGCAGCGCGCCCGCTGTTCCGCCCACGATCAACAGCAGCATCAGCCCTAAGCGAAACAAGTGGTCGTACGGGGAAT
>JANQRQ010000129.1 GCA_028284485.1 Planctomycetaceae bacterium
CAATTTGCTCGGGAACAGCCGTCAACTGCTGTTGAACTTCTTTTCGACGGTTCGTACGCCGAACCGGCTCGCCCTCGAGATCGCTGCGAGCCAGTTCCAATTCTGACAAACGAGCCGTCATCTGCTTCAATTCCTGTTGAAGCTGCGAGACGTTAAGCGACGTCGGGAGTTCGTAATCCGTACTACCTCGCAATTCGCCAAGTTCCTGCTTCTTCTCATCCACCCGCGTTTGCAGATCTTCGACGGCCGTTCGATGAGCGGCGGCAGCAGCTTCGTGCTCCTGTGCCTTTTTCAAGTGTTCGGTTGCCTGCTGCAAACGCTCAATCACGCGACTCTGGGCATCGCCCAAATCGGTTGCGCTTTCCGCTTGCTGGCGGATCGCATCGATATCGGCCTGGGTCAGTTCCGTTTTCGTTGTTTCAGATTTGGCGGAAGGCTCAGAGTCCTGCGCTCGGACAACCGCGATCGAAGCCACAAGAATCGCGAACCCCAACGCGGTTTGCCCGAGAAGCAACTTCAAGCAGGTACGACGAAAATTGCCGTGATTCCGTTTCCGCAGACCAGCCAAATCGCTCACGCCGAGCATTGAAGAACTCCGGTTTGCAGCAGATTGCTCGGACCGGCTGCCGGCGCTGCAACTTGGCTGAGGCGCGGCAGACAAAGCTTCGCGGTTATCTGACCGATCAGTGAATCGCTTTTTGTGACAATTCAGACGAGTGCTGTTGTGGGCATGAAGAATACTTGGCATCAGTTGGCTCGATAGAGATGCTGGGTGTTATCAATGAATGAGGATTGGGCGATCTGGAAGTGTCGCGATCGTCCACCGTTCACTCGTCTGCGGTCCGTATGGTAGTGAGCGTATGCCTCATTAAATTCCGCGAGCACTACAGAATCGGCCACACCATACACTCGAATTTATAGCCGCGCTATGGAATTTGTTAGCAACCGTTTGCCCTCACGTAAAGCCGAAACAAAAATTCACTGCAGCGTGCTACGCTGACTTGTGGCCGCGACAATCGCTTTTTGTTATATGATTGCCGGCTCCCACGAGCCAGAAGCGTCCACGAGAATAAGCAAATCACTCTGGGAATTGCGGTTCCTCTCATCGGTCATTCATCACGCGGCCTGCCAATAATCGCAGGAATCGCCCCTCCCAGGCAGGCGGGGCATCGCATGAAGCAGGCGGCCGTAGCCTCTGCCGACGAAAGCAGCGTCGAAATAGGGGCTGCTATTTCAACATCATCACGGCGACGTTGAAGTAAATGATGACTCCGAAAACGTCGACCAACGCGGCAATCAGCGGGTTGGACATCAAAGCCGGATCCATTCCCAGCCGTTTGAACATCAGCGGCAGCATGGCTCCGGTTACGGTTCCCATGACGACCACCAAAAACACCGTTATTCCGACCACCATTGAGACTTTAAAATCGTTGACGAAGAGCGACGCGGAGAAGAATCCGATCACCATCAGTCCACCGCCGAGCAGCGAAGCCAGCATGAGTTCGCGGCGGGCAATCCGTAAAGCATCTCGCCCGGTCATTTCCCCTAAGGCAAGAGCCCGGATGACCAAAGTCGCCGATTGCGAACCGGCGTTTCCCCCTGCTGCGAGCACAAAGGGAATGAACAGAATGATCCAACCGAACTCGGCGGAGATCTCCTCATATCCGCTGAGGACCGCGGCGGTGAAAAACGCGGCGATCGCCAATAGCACAAGCCAGACACCGCGTTTCCACGCCAACGTCGTTAGCCGCGAGGCCAAATAGCTGTCTTCGAGCGGTTCGACGGCGCTCATGCGGTAGGTATCTTCGGTGACCTCTTCCTGCAAGACATCCAGCACATCGTCGTGCGTGACAATTCCCACCAGGCAATGCTGATTGTCAACGACCGGAATGGCGAGAAAGTCGTACTTTGCCAGCTCTTGGGCGACAAATTCCTGGTCGTCGTCCACACGAACAGCAATGACGTCGCGCTCCATGATGTCGGCTAGAAGCGTTTCGGGCTTAGCCAGAATGAGTTCACGCAATGAAATCAAGCCATGCAGCCGACGACCTTCACCCAGAATATAGATGTAATAAATCGTTTCACGATCCGGGGCCTGTTGCCTTAATCGTTCGAGCGCCTCGACCGCTGTAATGTCTTCTGGAAGAGACGCGTACTCGGTCGTCATGATCGAACCGGCACTATCGTCGGAGAACGACAACAACTTTCGAATGTCGCTCCGTTCGGCCTGGGCAATCAACGGCAATAAGCTTTCGACCTGCTGCGGATCCAACCGTTCCAGCAAGTCGACCCGGTCGTCGGGAGGCATTTCTTCAATCAGGCGAGAGAGACTCTTGCGATCGACCGCCTCGACCAATGCCACTTGATACGCAAGTTCCAGGTATTTGAAGATGGCCACCTGGACTTCAATGCTGCAATTGGAAAGCACGCGCCATGCATCGTCGACCTCGAGTCCTTGAATAACCTCAGCCGAAACAGCGGGGTGCAGCGCCTCGCAGAAGTCGCGCATACCGGTTTTGTCGTTCGAATCCAACAGGACGCGCAGATCGGGCAACAAGAGTGAGTTGTACACTGTGACCTCCCGTACGCAAAAAATGCCCCAGCCGGTTTTATCCAGCCGGGGCAATCAATCCTGTATCTCCGGAATGCCAAACGTGACGATGCCTGAAGTGCGACACGAATAACGAGTGAGATTCACGCCTGCAGAAGAAGACTGCGACGACCCTCTCCTGCGTCCTCCCACGCTCGTTTAACGCTTGGAGAACTGAAAACTCTTTCGGGCTTTCTTGTAACCGTACTTCTTGCGTTCCACCATCCGGCCGTCGCGGGTCAGATATCCGCCGTCACTGAGGGCCTCGTGCAACTCCGGGTTTCGAACCTGCAATGCCCTGGCAATGCCCAGCACAATGGCTCCTGCTTGGCCCGTTGTACCGCCACCGGTCACACGAACCCAAACATCAACCGAACCAAGCGTTTCGGTCGATCGCAAGGGAGCCTCAATCATCTTTTGATCGCGCTCCACGGAAAAATATTCTGGCAACGAACGCCCGTTGATTGTCATCTCGCCGCTACCGTCCTTGATGCGGACTCGAGCCACCGATGTTTTTCGGCGACCCGTACCCATCGCGACGCCGAACTTATCAACTTTTCCGCGAATGACCGTCGGCATCGCGGGTTTTTGACTTTCTTCATCGTCGGCAGCCGGGGCTCCTTCGCCCAAAGTCAATTCCGGCAGATCAGAAGACGACTCCGCAGATTCGGCCGAACTCTCAGCTGTTTCAGCTTCACCTGATGGCGCCGCCTCGTCAGCGGTTGCAGCCACAGGAGCATCCGCTGCTTCTTCAGCCGGCTGCTCGGCCTCTGGCTGTGCTTCCGCCTCCGGTTGTGCCTCCGCCTCCGGTTGTGACTCGGCGGTTGGTTCATTCTGCTCTTCAGAGACTTCGTCCGGTTTTTCGTTTTCCATTTCTCTTCCGATTCCGCGAAACGTGAATCTCAAATTCTAGTCGGGTTCGAATCGTCGCCGCGTTGGCGACTCGATACCGCGTGAACAGTTATTTTCAGGGTCTGAGGTGTTCCGGCAGTTCAGCCGGCTGTTGTGCCTGGTGCGGATGCTCGGTCCCCGTATACAGTTTTAGCTTTCTGAGCATCTGTCGACCGAGTTTGTTTTTGGGAAGCATTCGACGAACGGCTTCGTACAGAATCTTCTCCGGCTTCTTGTCGAGAAGATCGGCAGCCGTCGCCACTTTCCGACCACCTGGATATCCGGAGTACCGATCGTAAGTCTTCGTCAGCATTTTCTTGCTGAAATACGGATGACTGGGATGAGCCAGCGGCTGTCCCGTAAACCGCACGCGATCGACATTCAGCACGACAACACAGTCGCCGCAATCGACATGAGGTGTATATGTCGGCTTGTGCTTGCCCATCAAAATAGTCGCCAGCTTTGTGGCTAACCGTCCCACGATCTGCCCGTCGGCATCGAAGACGTACCAGTCGGGTGTTGTTTCTTCGCGTTTGGCAACGAAGGTTTTAGTCACGATATCCGTCCCGAATTCTCTCGAAAGGTCTAATCAAATATGCACGCCGACGAATAGACGTTAATCGTCTGAAATCTATGACTTACGGAGTAAGCCGGCCCGATGATCGACGGAGTCTCGTCGGAAGACGACTTCGAATACGGGGTCTTATCGAGCCAGGCGCGATTCCGCGTTGTTCGAACCGCGTCGATCCTGTCTGGACCGGAATGCCTCAACCTGGAATCGTGACCTAAAAACATTGTCACGACACCGGTTGCGCAGACTCTGCCCAGCAGAATCAGGTAAGAATAGCGATTCAGCGGCGTATGTTCAACGGATACAGAGGCAATTTCACCAGGATGCCCCATACACCTTCGCCGAATCGAGTAGGTCCGCCACGTTCAGAGAAAGTTGAACAGGCTCAATTGGAGTGAAGAAGCCGCAATCGTCAGCGTGGCCTGCAAAGACTGCTGCTGACTGGCGATTTGGGTGATGACTTCCGTAATGTCGGCGTCGAATTCGATGGACAACGCTTCGGCCGTTGCCAATTCATCGTCGAGTAACCGGTTTTCGACATTGTCGAGGATTCGAAGCCGCGTTCCGACCTCGCCGCGAACGCCATTGAAGCGATCAATTTCTTCCTGAATTTGCAGACTGATTCGCTCTAATTCTCGATCGTCTCCCGCCCGTAGTGCGGTATCCAGTCGAAGCAATAATCCCATGACACCCGACGATTCACGACGATGGACATCTCGCCCTTCTAGCGGAGTCGTCGGATCAGGATCGCTCACCTCGCCATCAATCCCCAAACTCACCGAAAGATTTGTTGGGTTAATCACCAACGGCCCAACGCCGACGACTTGAGGCGCCGTAATTCCGCCGGAAATCGAAGCTGCCGGCCCTCCAAGGATTGCCAGGTCGGCCGCCGTTGTGGAGCCGGGCACACCTGTTTCAGCAATTTCAACGGTCGCGCCGCCCGATGCGGTCAGAATCAGGCCGTGATTCGTCCCCGGATCAATATCCACCGTCAGCGATGGAGGGCCCGGTATCGCAGTTTCCAGCAGTTGTTTGACGTCTTGAACTGTCGCTGCGCCGGACAAGTCCACAGTAACCGACTGAGGAACACCATCGTCCAAGGTCAGCACCAGCGAACCGAGTTCCCCGGCAGCGATCGGAGAACTCAGCGCTAACGCAGGATTGTCGAGAATCGCAATCCCGTTGCCGACGCCGTTGAGAGATGCCTGCAAGTAGGGAGGATCGACAGCGTTGATTTTGTCGAGAACGTCTTGCACCGTGACCGATCCACTGAGATCGATATTGAGAACGCTGCCATCACGACGCGTAATATCGAGCGTGCCCTCGTCGACCGGTACACCAAACCCAGAATTCATCTCTGCAAGCAGGGTCGACCCGGCTAGCGTGCGAATTCCTAAATCGGCGGCGGTCGTGCCGCCATTTTCACCGATCGAAAGCTGCGAACCGATCAAGCGGGTGGAAATCGCCAAGGCATTTTTGTCGGAGTCGATTCCCGCTTCCAAATCAGGATCGGCAAGGCGAATCGCGTTGAGCAAGTTTTCAACGGTGGCGTCGGGTGCCGCGGGAATCGTGACCAAGGTGCTTTTGGTACCGTTTTCAATCAATAGGCCGCCGGTAAGATCGATTCCGCTGCCGCTGTTAAGATCGGATAGTAACGTTTGCGTTGTTAATTGTGGCTCCAGATCGGTACCGTCGATTTGGGCAACGGCTGCGCTGGCGATTCCCAAATCATCGGCAAGCGTTGAACCAGCCACATTCGATACGGCAACCGTTACGCCTGCTCCCGGTGTCAATTGCAAACCGTCTTGAGTCGCATTGAGTCCCACGGTGAGATTCAACGGTCCGGCGGCAAACGCATCTTCGAGAATGGTCTTTACGTCCCCGATGGTCTTGGCGTTCGTGAGATCGACAGTCTCGGTCTGAGTTAACGGGATAGCCGCGTCCTCGAGCGTGACCGAGATTTGCCCTGTTTGTAACCCTAATCCGCGGTGCAAGTCGGCAAGCTTGGAAGACAGAGACAACGCCGGACTCAAATCGTCGCCGACAGGCGGAGAAAGCGCTGCAAACGCCGTATCTCCGTCGACGTTGTTAGCCAACAGAAAATCGAGATCAACGAACGACTGGATGCTCTGTTGATCACCGTTGTAACGAATCGCACCCGCGTTAGTCGGGCTGAACGGCGCGTTTTCGTTTCGGCTGCCGGCAAACAAATATCGACCGCGGTACTTCGTATTGCCTGCTTGAACGACCTGCTCTAAAAGCGCCGAAACTTCATCCGCGAAGGCGGCCTGCTCTTCCCGACTCACAGTGTCGCCGATACCGGCTAAAACGATACCGCTCGACCGAACCAAAGCGTCCCCCACGCTGGCCAGCGCGGTTTCGGTCAAAGTGAGCAGCGACCGGTCGGTTTGGACGTTTTCCTGAAACTGCTCAGTTCGTTCGATTTCCTTTTGCAGAACGATTGTCCGCAACGCCGCAACCGGTGATTCGCTGGGTAGAAAGAATTTCTGTCCGGTAATCGACTGCTGCTGCAACTGCTGCAGCGCACGATTCCCCTCTGCCAAGTTCTGTTGCAGCTGCGACAGAATCAGCGAGTTTGGTAGGCGACCGTTAATCAAAGGACTAATACTCATGCTTGCAAAGGAGTATCGACCATACTTTCAAGTTTCCCGAATGCGACGGACTTTGCTGGAAATTTCGCGAAATCGCGTTTCTCAATTACAACGATGTGATAAGGGTCAACAACTCATCGACCGTGCTGATAATTCGTGCCGCGGCCTGATAGGCCGCTTGATATTCCAGAATCAAAACCGCTTCTTCGTCGAGACTGACCCCGGAAATCTGCGCCCGTTGATTGAACAGCGATGCTTGATAATCGGTCAATCCAGACGACATCGTCGACTCGAGTGCCGACGCCTGCGCCGTCGAGGCCACCAGGTTCTCATAGAAACCGTTCAACGTCTCACCGCCAAGTGCGGCAACCGGCTCGTCTAAGAATCGGGCCATCGCAACAGCGTTTCGACCATCAGCCGGCCCACCCCCCTGACCGGCCGCGAAGAATCGTGGATCGCTCAGCAGAAGTGGGTTAACACCGACATCCGTCGAATCGGAACCGGCGAAGAACGTATTCATTCCCAGCGATGACAAGATTCCGCTGGAATCGTTTCCGAAGCGGACTTCGAAACCCGAGTCGGCGGAAATTCTGAGACGGCGATCGGCAGTGATTGATGCGGATATGTTGTCGACGGCATCGAGTTGAGCACGCAAATCTTCCAACGTTGAATCGGGACCGATTCCGTCGAGATCGATGGCGATATTCGTCGTTTCGGCAATGCCGCTCGCTTTGGCGACCACCTTCAGGTCAAAACTTCCATGTCCCGGCGGAAAGGCCAACCCCGCGGCATTCAGCGCGACGTTTGTCGCGTCCACCTGATTCTCACCAATAATCTGCTGAAAACCGATCGACCCTTCACCTGACGAATGAATGCGGTTGAATTCGGAAATCAAGTTCGAGGTGTAAGTGTCGAGTTGGTCGATGAAGGAACCCAGGATTTTGTCTCGGCCCTCGACCACTCCGCCGATTTCCCCGCCGGTGAACGACAGCAATCCCCCCAACTCCGAAGTTCGAATCTGTTGAACGAGTACTCCACGATCGAGTGAGAACTCCTCTTCCAACTGTTGAAACTTCCCGGCCTGCACCAGGAATTCGGGGCCGTGATAAACATCGGTCGCCCCATTAGGCTGTTCAATCGTCTGAATGGGAATGATTTCCGAAAGTCGGTTTAGCGCTGCATAACGCTGCGACCGTAGCGCCCCGACTTCGCTATCGCTATTACCACCTAATTCGAGTTGTGAGATTTGCGTATTGAGTTCATTGATCGATTGAATAAGCCCGTTCGCTTCGCTCACCAGTGCGCTGACCTGGTTGATCGACGACTTCCGCAGTTCGTCGATACGCGTCCGCAGCGACGTAATTCCATCGGCCAGTTGGCGTCCTTGTTCGACGGCGTTGAGCGACAACGTGGAAAGCTCGGGCTGATTGGCAACCTCTTCTAACGATGCCACGAAAGCGTTCATCCGGCTCGACAGATCGTCGTCGCCCAATTCGCCAATTTCGCGTTCCAATTGTTCATAAATCTTTTGGCGTTCGGACGCGCTGGCCGCGTCGGCGTTGGCCGTATGAATTCGCGTCTCGAGGTAGCGATCGATCCGTTGTTGTACACCGGCGACGTCGACGCCGGCCCCCAGAATCAAATCGCCTTCCTTGAACGGCTGCGCTGTTTCCAGCTTTAATTCTTCCCGGACGTAGCCCGGGGTGTTGGCATTGGCAACATTGTGCCCGGCAACTTGAATTCCCGCCGTAAACGCTTCCAGCGATCGGCTGGCGGTTGAAAGTATTGTGCTCAATCCCATGCCAGACCCTCCGTCGAATCGCATCGGAACGGTTGGCGTCCGCGAATTTTGCTACTTCGATAGACTGGCGGTTTCGGATGACTCGTCGACGGCGTTGTGAGCGCGGCAGGCAACCGCTCGAAGCGGCGATTAGAAGCGCAACGGTGGCCCGGTGCAGTCTTCAACGTGGGATTGCGCTGTCCATGAATCATGGTAACTTTCCCGATCATCCTCGTGATGCTGGCTCGATTCGATTCGCAAATCAGATCGATGCATCGAAAATCGCTCCACCGGCGGTTTTTCGTTCTGTGTTTCGTCCGTAAGTCGGCGACTGCTTGCCGCCGTTGGCAATCAGGTCGAGAACTTCTGTTTGGTGCTTATAGGCGCGGTTGGCGATGATCCAATGGATCCATCCTTCGAATCGCAATTTGGCTGTCCGTTCGCGTGCGTTTAATATCCGCTGAATAAGACGCCGATCGGTTGGAGAATTGGCGTTCTCGACAATCTCCAAAAGCGATTCGGCCGAATTGCCGTCCAGCTCGGCTTGTTGCAACAGCCCTTGACGGCGACTCAGCAACAGTCGCATCTGCTGCACTAATCCTTCTTCCGATTTTGCCAGCGCCTGTAATTCTGTAGTTTTCGCTGTGCGCAGGGCCACGCGCTTTTGACTGAAAAGGTTCAGCAGCTTGTGCTGCACCTGCTCCAGGTCGTCAATAAATTGTTCGATGGTTGTGGTTTCCATAGCTCAATTCTGTCTCGTTGCCGCTATCACTTGTCGGCAGCCGGCATTACGGCTGCCTGAATTTGACGCGTCGACATCTGCTGGGAAAAGGCCGAGAACAAAGGTTCGGAAAAGGCGGCGCCCTGTGTTCGTGCCAAATCTTCCGCAATCGTCTGGTCCAACTGCCCTTGAAAAACGTTTTCTGCATACCCGCCGTGGAAATAGGCCGGCTCGTTTTGCGTGCTACGCAACGCTTTCAACATTTCCTTGTAGAAGGTTCCGGCGACGAATTCCTGGAAGGCCTCTTGCGCGGTCAAGTCCTTTTCCGATTTCGCAATCGCAGCCGATTGAAAATGGTTTTGAACGGCCGCGTTGGCTGATCCGATGGAAGCGACGGAAGACATCTTGTTTGATCCTTCAAACTATTTGCGTTAGCCGTGCATGAGTCGTTCCAAGACTCGCAGGAGTGCTGGCTTTAACTGATGACTAATATTCCTCATACGCTGCGTGTAGTTTTCCCGATCGATGTAACTCTCGAACGATGCTGACAATGTCGTCGGTCGAAACGCGCAACTCGTTGAGTGCAGCGATCAAATCGTCTAACTGTGTTGTTTGAGCCGACTGTGGATCCTGAATGGGGACGAACGGACCATTGGTAGGCCCACCAGGAGCAGCCCCAACTTCAACGGTCAGGTTCTTGTGAGAGATAATGACGGGGCTGATGACCACTTCCCCCGAGATCAAAACCACGCCCGATTTGGCATTAACGATGACTTTGGCCTGTGTACTCGGCTCGTCGACAACAACATCCAAAACTTGGGCCACAAACTCGACAACGGCCGGTCGATGATGCTCTGGAATGCGAACTTCAATGAGACCGGGACCCACCGGGAGGGCTACATCTGCCTCTTCGGTTTCAAAACTGAATTCGTCGTTGATCGCGTGTGCCACTCGGCTGGCCGCGCTAAAACTGGAATGAGCCGCGTCCAACAACAAGGAAATGGAGTGACTGCTCGCATCGCTAAGAAATGGAAGCACAAAGTCTTCCTCGAGAACAATTCCGCCGGGAATGCGGCCCGTCAGCGGATTGTTGGGATCCTCAACGTAAATCGGACCCGAGGCGAGACCAACTGCCGTGCTATCACGAACATCTGATGTCTCCACTGGAGTGACCAACAGCCGCCCTCCACGGAGACTTTCTGCACCCATAAATGAGCTGACATAGCAATCGAGCTTTTGCCCACGTCGCAAACCGGTTTTGGGAACAGACGCTTCCACCATGACGATGGCCACATTGTCGGCATTGCGCAGCTCGTCCAACGAAATCACCGGGGCATTGAGCAGTTTCATGGCGGCAGCCAACGCTCGCATGGCCGGCAGGTTGTTCCCGCCATCTCCTGTACCTGCCAAACCGACGACAAGCCCCATTCCGACTAATTTGACTTCCTTTTGCCCTTGAATGCTGCAAATGTCATCCAAGCGGACGCGTGCGTGGGCAGCCTGCGACTGCATAAGCAGCCCCGCGACTACGATTGCAATCATGCAAATGATGCGAATCGAAGCGAATCCGGTCCAGGATTTCTTGTCGTTAACAAACATCACTTTGTGTGCCGACGATGCGGTTTAAATCAAAATATCTCTCGGAAGTTTTCGGCCTAACAACGGCCGAGGATTAAAACGGCGAGAAAATGTCATACAAAACAACGCCCCAGGGACGCTTGGTACTGTCGTAAACTTTCCCGTCCTGTAGTTTCACAATATTCAAGTTGGCGATGTGTTCGCTCAGTGCCGTGTTGTCACGTCGGACATCTTCGCTGCGAATAACTCCGGTCAGCGAGTATTCCCAAACGTCTTTGTTCGTGCGGATCGTTTTTCTCGCCTCAAGGACGATGTTTCCGTTCGGAAGCACATCGACGACCGTCGCCGCGATGCGGTATTGAATTCCTTCCCGATCGGTGATTTCACCATTCGACCGCAACGCACCGTTTAATGTGGTATCAATCGTTGGCTGATTTTCGGCCGCGTTGACCAACTGTGTAATCGACTCTAATTTGACAAATTCCTTGATCTCCGCCTTGAGGTTCGCGCTCCGTTGTCGGTTGTACCGACTGTTAACCGTCACCTGCGATTTCTCGTCGACAAAAATCGTCACGATGTCGTGTACCTTAATTTCCCGCGGTTGTTCCGTTTCGACATAGATCCAGGAATAGTCTTGAATGCTTCGTGAACGTGCGGAACGCCACGAGATATCACTTCTTTCGACAATCTCTTGTGCCCAACCAGCACTGGTTAACATCAATAGTGCGGCAATCCCGCCGCCCGCCCCCCGAAAAAACATTGGTCTCTCCTTACTTCAATGGGAATGTTCGCCAAAGCCCGTCAGCGTGATTTGCTTAGTTCTGATTGATTTGCTTGAGAATGACATGTCCGGCCGGTTCCAATCGTTCTGCATTGACTTCAGTGCGCCCGCTAGTCGGTTGGCTTGCTGTCGTCGAATCGACGACCTCGGCTTCGTGGAAAGCCGTCACTCTCGCTAATAAGCGCTCTCTTCCATCGAGCGACACAAGCTGAATCGTGTCACCTTTGGCTCCCGTGCCTTTCGCCTTAAACTCTCGTCGCACGGTAATTCCCGCCCGACGAGACGAAACAGTGACAATGTCGTTGGAACGAACGAGCGGAATGTTACGCACGTCGTCGGTACGAATCGGTCGCTGAGCCCGTAGGTTCTTTACTGTTTCCTTACCGACAAGTTCCACCTCCTGGTCAATCGTTCCCGTCGGGTTTTCTGTCTGCATCCAGGCCAAATCGGCCGTGCGAATCACATGCCCTCGCGGAAGATCGTATTTGACCGTCAGCACTCGTGGGTGCCGGGTGGTAATGCTGTTGACCGAAATCGAATGCAATTCTTCGTTGCGGTCGACAAACCGGACTTCAAGTTGTTGGGGCTGATTCCAGGGCGCTGCGCCGCCACGCACTTCGTAACCACTTATTGCCGCTTCGAGAACCTTCGGCACATCGGCCGAGTCGATGTTGACCGAAACAACAAAATCTCCCATTTCGGGAGCACGTCGCTGCAAGTAACGCCGAACGGCCTCGGCGACTAATCGCTGAGCCCGTTTGATGTCATTCGGAGAAAGGAACTTTGCAGCCGGCTTCGGAGGTAGCGGGCTTGCGGTTTCCATCGAGACTTGAATCGTTTTTGTTTCCGGCAGCGGCTTGAAAATCCAAACCTCGCTGCTACCTGTAAACTCGGCCGTCGCCAGATCGATTCCGTGGTTTCTCAGTCGATCGCGAATGGTCGCGAACGGCAACTTCGTACGACTTCCCGCAGCCGGCGCCGGTATCAATGTCACGTTGTTCAATCGCTTGGCTGCTTCGTCGTCGTTCTCATAAATGGTGGCAACATCCCCGAGTCGGACGACCTGCGAGGTCACCGTCACCGATGATTTGAAGTTGATGATCGCCGCATCCACAACCATGGGATAAACCACTCCCACAGCCAGCAAACCGATCAAAAACATCTTGGGGACAAACCGAAACATGACGACGATTAAACTCCTAACATTCTTCGCGATGATGAACTCGATAATTCATCGAGGTTGCTGTTTATTGACTTTCAATTGCTACCTTAGAACCTCCGTAGGTTCGAAATGATTTGCAGCATTTGGTCAGCCGCCTGCACGGCTTGGCTATTCAATTCGAAGTTTCGTTGTGTCTTGATCAAATCGACGAGTTCTTGGACTGGTTCGACGTTCGACGCTTCCAAGAAACCCTGTTGCAACGTTCCCAGTCCATTCGCCCCGGGTATGTCTTGTACCGGTGGTCCTGAAGCATCGGTTTCGGAATAGAGGTTGTCGCCGAGTTGCAGCAGCCCGCCGAAATTCGTGAAGCTCGCCAGTTGAATCGTTCCCGCGTTTGTGACTGTAAACGACCCGGGCGTTGGTCCCGGTTCCCGATAGCTGACCGTACCCGTTTCGGTAATCGTGATGTCCGTGGCCCCTTGCGGAATCGTAATCGCCGGCTCGAGCAGCAGG
>JANQRQ010000154.1 GCA_028284485.1 Planctomycetaceae bacterium
GGGCCGAAACCTTTCGTCAAGGTACAGCCCGGACACGCGGAGACCTCGATTATCCCGAGCCTGGAATCAAAGCGTTGGGAAATCTGACTGGAGCACCGATTCTCGAAAAGATGATGCAGTATGCACCGGTCGAAGATATCGAGCGCTGCGACAAAGTCGCAAAACTATTCATCATCGCCGAAAATGAAGAGCTGTTTGACAATAACGACCACGCCATACTGGCGTTTAATCGTGCCAAGGGAGTCAAAAAGCTGGTAACGGTCGAGGGAATCAAACATTACGGGATTTACTACGAAAAGCGGAAGGAAGCCCAGCAATTAGCGATCGATTGGTACAACGAGTATCTCAAATAATCTGCAGTCATGCCCTCTAGGATTTGAGAATGGCAGCTCATTGTAGGTTGCTCTTATCGCTGGCCGACAGTTTGATTTAATTCCGATTCGGAATGCGCGGCCATCGTCATTTGACGACTGTCATATCCGCGCGAGAAATTCAGGCCAATTCCAAGCCGCCATCACGTGAACCAGGCGCTCGACTTCGACTCGAGCCACTTCCAATTGACGCGGTAGGATGCCAGCAGGATCGGCTGAGCCATAGCCAGTGACGACACCTGCCCAAAGCCTGAGTCCAGCGAGGCTGAGGTGGCGATGCAAGTGTTCTCGCGTGTAATCAGCCACGCCAACAGCCTGGAGGGAATCAAAGTAGATGTCGATCAGTTTGTGATGGTTGACTTGAAAGTCGGCCGGTCTGAGAGAAGTTGTCACAAATCGTGTCACGTCGATTGCTGCAGGGCCAATGGCAGCCGAGGGCCAGTCGATCAATACAACGGAACTTTCCGGTCCGAATAGAATGTTGTCGAGATGAGTGTCCCGGTGGATCAACGTGGCAGGCGCTTCCGCGAGTTTGGAAATCACAACCCCTATTTTGTCGAGCAGCTGCTTGGTTAATTTCTTCGAGTTATCATTCAGCTCACTGTCGAATCGCGCGAGAAACGTCGGCACAAAGTGATGAAACCGATCGATAAACTGGGCCGAGTCGGGTGGCCAATGCGGCAGCCATTCGTGCTGCTGCAGTTTTGAACTTGCCCAATGGAACGCGTGAAACGCTGCCAAACTCTCAAGCACCGATCTGGCTTCGTCGACTGAACAGCCTTGCGCAACATCGCCACATCTCGACGATGGGAAATCTTCGAGCAGTAACAGGTCTGGTTCGGCGAGATAACACCTTGGAATGCGTATTCCGACATCTTTGCTCATAGTCCGGTAGAACCTAGCCTCGCTGTCGGCTTTACCGGCAACTGCCATCGACTGCGGGATCTTCGCAATGAATGAGGTCGGTAGCGATCCTTGATGATGGGAATAAGTTGGGCTGACCCGCCATAACGTGCCGTTAAACCCAAGGTCCTTGCCGATCTGTTCAATGCGGACGGCTTCGATTGTCGGTTCTTCCAATACGCCGCAATTTCGTAGTGCGGTCGTTAGCGGCTTCGGTGCGAGTCGGTCGAGTGGTGCCACTTGAGTTTCTTGAATGAAGCAGATGGTATCGAATCGACGCAATGGCGATATCGACGTGGAGAAATAGCAGCAAGCGGTATGTTCAGTCTAGTTGTGAGTACATCTCTCGCCAGTGATCCCTCTCGCCCGTTTTTCTGATCGACCCAACAACGTCGTCGCTGCGTTTTTGGATCGGAAGTTGCGTGCGCCTGGTCTTGCGGATGCCGCGGTTGGCGTGTTTCTTATCTCCTGAATCAGAGGTATGATGGCAAATGACTACGTTTTGGAGTATTGCTGACAGATGAATCCTCGCTGCTCTGTCGATTTCCACGATTGGAGAAATTAATGAAACGGCGACAATTTATGAAGAGAATTTCGGTCGCAGCGCTTGGCGGTAGCCTCATCAGTGGTAAGCATGCGAACCGCGCCTTGGCGGCGGGTACGGTTGATCTCGAGAAGTATCGCGCCGCATCGTTGAAAAGGTGGGATGCGGAAATCACCAGAATGGAGATGCTCAACAAGACGGAAGAACATCCCGCCAGCAGCATCTTGTTTATTGGTAGCTCTAGCATACGTCGCTGGAATACGATTGCCGAGGACATTTCACCTTACCACCCAATTCAGCGAGGTTTTGGGGGCTCGCAGTGGTCGGACGTTGCTGTATTTGCGGAACGCCTGATCGAACCACATCAATTTCGTGCTGCGGCCTTTTTCGTTGGAAACGATGTTTCTGGGCGAGAAAACGACAAAACTCCAGAAGAAGTTGCTGGGTTGTTCACATACGTTTTGGGAAAGGTGCGGCAGCACAACTCGCAGGCACCAGTATTCTACATTTCGGTCACGCCGACACCGTCCCGATTTGCTGTGTGGCCCGAAATCAAGGCTGCGAATTCCGCGGCGCGCGCCGTTTGTTCCAGCGCACCCAACACGTATTTCATTGGAACCGAAAGCGTCTTTCTTGATGGTAACGGCAAGCCCCGTTCAGAGTTCTTTGTGGAAGACCAATTGCATCTCAATCAGGACGGTTATCAGCGGTGGGCCGCGATTATCAAGTCGCACCTCGATACAGTCCTTGATGGGGCCGGTTAAGATGACGGAAGATTCAGAAGTCAAGCGCCGTTCGGCTGGCTTCTATTCGGATCCATTGGCGTTGTTGAGCAAGCACTTAACAGCTTTGGCTGCGTCGAGTCGGGGGCAGAAATCATGACGAATGTGAAAACACCAATTGGCAATGGACCTGCTAATTCTGTTTCTCGCCGCAGATTCCTCAAGACGGGAGGTCTAGCAGTCGCCGGAACTGTGATATCTGCAGCCGACGACGACGGGCATGGACAAGACTCGCCACAGGAGCGTCAGTCACTGCGGACGCCTTCAACAAAAAAGATCCGTGTTGGTATCGCTGGTGGAGGGAACTTCGGCAACCATTTTCATCAGTTTACCAAGCATCCGAATTCTGAGGTCGTTGCGGTAACGGATTTGCGCCCCAAACGCCGTCGGCGACTCATGAAAACTTACGAATGTTCCAATGCGTACAATTCATTGGAAGAAATGGTCAAAGATCCCAACATTGACGCAATCGCAATCTTTACAGATGGCAACTTACATGTGCGGCATGTCGTTGAGGCGATGAAGCATGGCAAGCACGCCCTCTCTGCCGTGCCAGCCTGCTTTGGCACCATTGAAGAGGCGGAGTTGCTGCTCGATACCGTTACCACTCATGGCTTGACTTACATGATGGCGGAGACAAGCTATTTCAGCGATTTGACGTTTTCGGCTCGCGACTTTCACAAGCGCGGGGAGTTCGGCGAACTGTACTACTTTGAAAGTTGCTACAACCACCCGGGCGTCAAGTCGCTGTCATTTGAAGACGGAGATGATGCAGACGATGGGCCGCAATGGAAGAAAGGGACACCGACCTGGCGGCATGGGTTTGCGCCGATGCACTATATCACACACAATGCCGGCTATTTTATTAGCGTCACCGGCGAGCGTTTCGTCGAAGTCTCTTGCACTGGCTGGGGGAATGACGACCCGGCGCTCGTTGGTAATGCCTACGGTAACCCGTTTTGGAATGAGTACGCGCAATTCACGACGAACAAAGGGCACACGGCTCGCATCGACATTTGCTGGGAAGGTCCACTGGTCAATGGCCACCCCACTCGCTGGCAGGGCTCGAAAATGCACCTCTATCACAGTAACAACCCACGTGGAGCGCTAATAAAGCCGACCATCATTCGCCTCGGCGAGCAAATTGGGTCCGATGCAACGGGCTACCAGCATGCGGCGAATACGAGAGAGGAATACAAACAGGTCGACTGGTATCGACAAGACGGTTTCTTGCCGCCCGAATTACAGCACCGTTCGGGTCACGCGAACTCCCATCCTTTTATTGTGCACGAATTCGTATCGTCGTTGGTTGAGGAACGTAAGCCGGCGGTCGATGTCTATGAAGCCATCGCTTACACCGTCCCCGGAATCGTCGCGCATCAGTCGGCGCTTCAAGGTGGACAGCGTCTCACGATTCCGCAGTTTGATCCCGCATGAAGGATTCAAAGCCGATCGCCTTGCAGTCGCCATTGATAGAGTTCTGACGGTCGGCAGTTGATGCGTTTTGCCGATAGCGTTTTTAGAAAACTCGTGACCGTCCTGCCTCGCGGTCACACGGTATTTGCCGTGCCAAAGCCGAACTTTGCGGGCATAGGAAAGAGCAAATGGCTCTAGGGTTCGGTACGCGGTTGTATTTGAAGGTTAGACGACGTGCGAGTTTTAGAAACATTCCGAGAAGCCAATTACAATGCAACAGTCGAGGAAATCCATTTTGCACATGACGAGTTGATGATCCTGCGTGTTGTTACCGACGGTGGGAAACCGCCGTTTGCCGCCGGACAATACTTGACATTGGGATTGGGAGATTGCGAGCCGCGTGTCGATGGAATTCCCAGCGTATGGAACGTTGACGCACCTCGGCTCATTCGGCGAGCCTATTCAGTCAGCTGTCCGATGCTCGACGAGAACAATCGACTGCTGCACTGCGACGAATGTCCGTTCATCGAGTTCTACATCGTGCTTGTCCAACGGCCGATCGACAATCCTCCACCTCTGACACCTCGGCTGTTCGCTCTGAAACGAGGCGATCGATTGGCGGTAGGCATGAAGCCCCACGGCCACTATTCAATCGATGCCGTCCGAAATGGTGACAATGTTCTGTTTGCCGCGACCGGGACCGGCGAGGCTCCTCACAACGCGATGATCGCGGAGCTACTGGCGCGAAAACATCAAGGAAGGATCACGGCTGTCACTTGTGTCCGGCGAAAATACGATTTGGCCTACCTGGCGGCGCATCGACAATTGGAACAGCTGTTTCCCCAATACCGTTATATTGCGTTGACGACGCGAGAACCGGAGAACTTCGATCCAGAAGATCCGGGCTACGTTGGAAAAAGATATCTGCAAGATCTCTTTTCCTCATCAGATTATGTCGACACCGTCGGGTTCGAATTGCAGCCCGAAGATACCAGAGTGTTTCTTTGTGGCAGCCCGTCGATGATCGGGTTGCCGACTCTCGATTCGACTGGAACGCTTGTCTTTCCTGAAAGCTTGGGAATGGCCGAGATATTGACGCAGAAGGGAATGCATTTGGATGAACCTAGTCGGCCAGGAAACGTCCACTTCGAAAAGTACTGGTAGTGGAAACTGCTGACATGTCGGCAAACGCCAATAATCGCGGTGGCGTCAATTCCAGGCAATTCTTTATTATGAAATCATGAGCAGTTGGAATGGCTGAATGCTGTGACATGAAATCAACAATTCCTCGCTGGTGGGGATTGAACTGAAGGGAATGATTGAGGTGAGTGCTCGGCAGGAAGCATCGCAAACCCCTGACAGTGCGCCCGATTCTCCAGGCGCAAAGCGGCCGCGTCGCCTCGGCAAAAAACTAGTGCTGCTATTCTGTGGCTGTCTTGTGGGTTTAGTGTGTGCAGAGATAGTGGTTCGTCTGATTTTGCTTCAAGAGAAGGCGTTCCGCGCGCCGCGGACAATTGAAGACGCACCGTTTATTCAAGTTTCGAATAATGCCATCCTCAATTATGAACACGTTCCCAATTCGGAGTTCAGCGATGTTTATCAGCGGTTCTTGATTACTGAGCATCCGGTCGAGGGACTCCAATTCGAAGAAGTGGAAATCGAGGTTCCGTTTCGAATTAATCGACACGGATTTCGTGGTGAAGATTGGGCGGAAACCCCGAATTCAAACACGGTTCGTATTGCCGTTATCGGTGACTCCGAAACATTTGCGCGACGGCTACGGCCCGACGAGACGCCAACAGCGCGACTGGCTTTCCACCTGCAAGAGCAGTTTCCCGAAGAGTCGTTCGAGGTATTGAACTTCGGGGTGGGCGGATATGCCACGGAGCAGGAATTTGAACTGTTGCGGACGCGTGTGCTCAGCTTTAGGCCGGACATTGTTCTTCTATACTACGTTACAAACGATCCGCAAATCGACCTGAAGGCGGCAATCGTCTATTCCACAACCTCCAACCCACTATCGCACTCGGCAGCTTTTCGCTTGGCACGATTCCAATTGGCATGGGGGGGAACGACCTACCAGAAGATTGGTCCATGCAACACGTACCACGAGTATTTGGATCTCCTGTATGATTCGCCGTATTGGGATGCGACGCGAGTACTTTTGAAACAAATGGCACAAACTGTGCGGCATTCGGGAGCGGAGTTTGCGATTATCATCCTGCCGGAACTAATCGATACGGATAGTTTTGACACCCGCAAGAGTCCATACACACCGACTCACTCGAGAATCGAGTCTCTTCGAAATGAGGGTATTGCCGTCATCAACCCCCTACCGGCTTTGGAGGCGACGAAGGTTCCTCCGCCGCTGTTGCGTGTGACAGTTGACGACGGGCATATCGGCTCCTTCGCGACCGATAAAATGGCCGAATACATTGCATCATCGGACAGCATTCGAGACCTTGTCGAGCAGACAGTCCAAAGAAAATCTGCAGATCGTTCCGAGTAGACAATCCGAGCGCGATGTGGTCGTCGAAAGTCGATTCGTCGCCCCAAATAATCGCGTTGAAGTCTCGCTCGACCGAACCAACAGCAAGACGGGCGAATCGCGTGTGGCCCTGGCATCACTGTCTATGACTTTTTTGGACCGCTTGTGGTGCAATTCCTGGGAATTGATGGGACCAGTTTTAAGACGCTAGTTGAGCGAGTGTCCAATTCCACGGTATGATCGACGTCGTCAACAATTACCATGGTTTCAATGGTTCTGATTCACGAATAGGTCGAAGTGCAACATGATGCGATCCATAACAACGACTCTCACCTGTTTCACATTGGCGAGTTGTGCCTGTTTGAGCGCTGCTGCCGACGAGAGAACCAATATCATCTACATCATGGTCGACGATCTCGGATACGGAGACCTCGGCTGCTACGGGCAAAAGGTGATTCAGACGCCGAATCTCGATCGGTTGGCTGCTGAGGGCATGCGATTCACCCAGCACTATGCCGGCCACACCGTGTGTCGGCCGTCCCGATTGGTGTTGTGGATGGGACAGCACGTCGGACATACCGGGCTTGCTGGCAACCGAGCCCGAAACCTCACGTCGCAAGAATCAACCGTTGCCCGATTACTGCACGAGAATGGTTACCGCACAGGTGGCGTGGGCAAATGGTCACTGGGCAATGTGAATGAACCTTCAGAAATCGATAACGATGGGCACCCGAACCGTAATGGATTTGATTACTGGTACGGCTACATGAACCAGTCGAACGCTCATAATTTTTATCCCACTTTCCTGTGGGAAAACGACAAGCAAGTTCCCTTGCCGGGAAATGTCATTCGTACCGATCCCGAAAGTCGAGGGCGGGTCTCGTCAAAACGAGTCAGTTATTCTCATGACTTTATGACCAGAGCTGCATTGGACTTTGTTCGCAGAAACAAGGATGAACCATTTCTCCTGCATATTCACTGGACAATTCCACACGCCAATAACGAGGGGGGCCGAGTAACCGGTGATGGAATGGAAATCCCCAGCCACGGCATCTATGCCGAAAAAGATTGGCCCAATCCAGAAAAAGGTTTCGCAGCCATGATCACGCACATGGATCGCGACGTGGGGCGCCTCTTGGATCTACTGAAAGAGTTGGATCTGGATGATGAAACTCTCGTACTCTTTACATCAGATAACGGGCCCCACCAGGAGGGGGGGCACAAACACGAATTCTTTGATTCGAACGGTCCCCTCAAGGGGTACAAACGTTCGATGCATGAGGGGGGAATTCGCGTCCCATTGATCGCCCGCTATCCTGGAAAAGTCGCACCAGGAACGGAAAGCGATTTGCCCTCGGCGTTTTGGGATTTCCTGCCGACTGCTTGTGAAATCGCTGGTGTTGAGCCGCCACAGGACATCGATGGCATCTCTTATTGGCCGACGCTGGCGGGAGAATCGAATCGGCAGAAGCAGCATGAGTATTTGTTCTGGTCGAGTCTCGAGGGCGAAACTTCGGTCGGTGTGCGATATGGCGATTGGAAGTTGGTCAAGTACCGCGCCAAGCGTGGTAACAACTCGAACGCAGAGGACTGGCGGCTTTACGACTTGACGCGGGACATCGGCGAGGAACGAGATATCGCGAACGAGCATCCAGAAGTTGCGGCGAAAATTCGTGGATTCTTGAAGCGAGACGGTTTGGGAGAGCCGCACTGATTCGCCGGCAGATCGTATTGGCTGCCCAATATATTCGTGTCGTTTACAAGTGCTTCATCAAGTGGTTCCGAAGATGTTTGTTCTGCGGGCCAGCGTTAGCTTGACCCGTTGGAACGAATGGGGGCGAAATGAAACGTTCGGTCAGATTCTGTACGAGAATGGCCCGGCGGAGGGCTCATATGCGTCGGTATTCGAGTTTCTTTACTCAAATGGTTGTTCTATCTGCCATCACATTGACCGGGCCTCAAGGGGTTGGTGAGTGCTTCGCGACAGATGCTCCGAATCTCTTGCTAATCGTGGCAGACGATTTGGGTTATTGCGATCTCGGTTGTTATGGCGGTGAGATATCGACACCGAATCTCGATCGATTAGCCGACAACGGATTGCGTTTGACCCGTTTCTACAGCACAGGCCGCTGTTGCCCCTCGCGTGCGAGCATTTTGACGGGGCAGTATCCGCATCGCGTTGGTATTGGCCATAAGGTGGCAGATCTGGGGAGGCCCGGCTATCGCGGTCGAATACCAGACGACGCCGTGACGATCGCGCAAGTACTGGAGACTGCGGACTACCGTTCGTTCATTTCCGGCAAATGGCATATCGGGACACCTGACCCAACACAAAACGGTTTTGAAGAGTTCTATGGTACTTTGATCAGTGCTCTGACCTTTTGGGATCCAGATCATTACCTGCGAATGCCAGCCGGACGGCAAGCGCGTCAATACGATAAAGGCGAATTCTATGGGACCGACGCGATCACCGATCATGCGATCGATTTTTTGCAACTCGCTCGGTCGACTCCCAAACAGCCTTGGTTCCTCTATGTGTCTTATAATGCGCCGCATTTCCCGCTGCAGGCGCCAGAGTCGGACATCGCCAAATACGCCGATCGGTATTCCGTCGGTTGGGATGTTCTTCGAGACGAGCGGCTCGCCCGAATGAAAGAGCTAGGTATTGTTCCTGACGCGACTCCATTATCGCCTCGCTCCCGTTACTGGAATTACGGTGAGACGAAAACGGGGGTCAACCCGCCATGGGATTCGTTGCCGGAAGACCGTCGGAAAGACTTGGCGCGACGAATGGCGATTTACGCGGCGATGGTCGATCGAGTTGATCAAAATATCGGGCGCATTGTCGACGACCTCCGACGGTCTGAGGAATTGGACAACACGCTGATCATGTTTGTTTCAGATAACGGTGCGTGCGCGGAATGGGATCCCTTCGGGTTCGACATCAAGTCGAGCAATAACAATATTTTGCATATGGGAAACAAGATCGAGGGCATGGGTGGACCAGGCACGCATCATAGTTACGGATCCGGTTGGGCCAACGCATCCAACACACCATGGCGATTGCAAAAGCATTTCAATCACGAAGGTGGGATCAGCTCGCCCTGCATCATTCATTGGCCTGGGGGGAGAATTCGATCGGGTGAAATTGATGACCAGCCGTCTCATTTGATTGATTTGATGCCGACCCTCGTCGAGGCTGCCGGTGCAACCTACAACGGCAGTATGAAGTTGCCCGGCCAGAGCTTGGTATCCCTGATGCAGCATGGGGAACGCTCCCCTCGCACATTGTTCTTCGAACACCAGGGAAACCGCGCGGTGCATGACGGCGATTGGAAACTGGCCGCGTTAAGGGATGAACCGTGGGAGTTGTACAATGTGACGAACGATCGCACAGAGATGAATGACTTGGCTGGGAAGCACCCAGATCTTGTTCGCAGGCTGGAGCAGAAGTGGGATGAATGGGCCGACGCCAATTATGTCACTCCGTTGCCACAGGACTATGGGGTCGACTATCTCCGGAAGGTGGAATAGGGATTGAAGGGCGGTCATCTGTTGACCCGCTCGCTTTATTCAAGACCTTATTTGCGGGCATTTTGCGAGGCTGCGAGCACGGATACCATTCCAAAATCGCGCCCGGTGGAAGAGTTCGTGTTTTTTTCAGAAAGATTCATCTTCCCGGTTGACGGGACCTAAATATGTATATACAATTTGCATATGCATTAAAGGTGAAATATGGCAGAAACGAAAGCAAATACGATTGATACTCAGATTGATGGGAGCTGCCTGGCAGCGAAGGCCCGTTTAGTCAGCCGTGCCGTTTCAAGCATCTACGATGAGGAATTGCGTCCATTGGGAATTAAGGTCAGCCAGTTGAATATCTTGGTGCTCACCTACCATCTCGGTATTGCACGGCCGGCCGTCGTATGCGAGATGCTGCATCTTGATACTTCGACCGTTAGCCGCAATGTCGAGCGAATGCGGGCGAAAGGCTGGCTCGAAGTGGTACCAGAGGCAGGACGTGCCCAACCTTTTCGGCTGACACGCGCCGGTGAAGATGTCATCAAGAAAGCCGAGCCAGCTTGGAAGGCGGCGCAGGAGAGGGCTCAGCAGTTATTGGGCGATGACTTGGTGCAAGCTCTTTCAAAGCCATTGGGTGAGTTATGCGCCGGTGGATCGCAACGTTGACCAATGAAAATTTTTTGCGTGGTAAGTTGTATATACAACTAGCTAAAACCGGGAGCAGAGTGATGAGTCAACCAATTCAAACCAGACAAGGGCACAGAACGGCCCAACAGGGAAACACAATGGGATCGAGTGGTCAATTTCGCCGAGTGGGGTGGTTCGTAGGTGGCGCACTGTTGCTCGTTGGTGTCGGTGTCGGAGCAACGACGCTCGGAGATCCCTCTTCGGGGGCTGGTGAGCCTGAATCGAGTTCTCGGGCATCTCGTATTCTAAGCGTTGAAACGGCACCGGTCGCTGCAGTTTCGTCCTACGTGACGAGTCGCGAGTTTACAGGCACGATTGTCGCGCGAAGAGTAAGCGAGCTGAGTTTCGAGCGATCTGGATTGCTGGAAGGAGTTGAAGTTGACGAGGGAATGTCGGTTCAAGAAGGAGAAGTTCTCGCTCGTCTCGATACCGAGATGCTACGCACACGGCGCGAAGAAACCGTCGCCCGTCGCGATCAAGCGGTGGCCGTGCTCGAAGAAATGATCGAGGGGCCGCGCCAAGAGGATATCGACGCCGCACGGGCACAAGTCGAAAGCCTGAAGCCGGAAGTTGAGTTGCTCAAGTTGCAGACAAACCGGTCACGAAATCTGCTTGGTCGAAACGCCGTTGCGCAAGATGAATTCGATCGGTATTTCTTCGGCTTGCAGTCAAAACAGGGACAACTCGATCAGGCGCGACATGAGCTGGAGGAGCTGATCAATGGGACCCGTCAGCAGCAGATCGACGCTCAAAAAGCGATCGTTGCTCAACTGGAAGCCGCCATCGACCAGATCGACGTCGATCTTCGAAAGAGTACTTTGAGGGCCCCATTTGCCGGGGCGATCGCCCGGCGCTTTGCCGATGAAGGTGCCGTGCTTCAAGCGGGAGGAGTGGTTCTGAAACTTGTCGAGGATTCGGACTTGGAAGCATGGGTCGGATTGCCGATCGAGGAGAGCTCGCAAATGACTGTCGGGTCTCACCACGTAGTCAAGATTTCCGGTCGATCATTCCACGTTGAAGTCACTGGTCGCCGGCCGGAAGTCGATCCGGCGACTCGAACCCGGACGGTCATCCTTAAGATGGGCTCTTCCGCCTCTGATTATGTGGTTCACGGGCAGGTCGTCAGGCTGCAAATCGAGCAGACCGTATTGGCCAGCGGAGTTTGGCTGCCCGTTACCGCGCTGACTGAGGGCGACCGGGGGTTATGGTCGTGCTTGGTCGCTGTTCCAGAAGATCAGCAAGACGCGAGTGGACGAGAGCGGTTTCACATCGAGCGACGCGACGTAGAAGTCCTCCATGCTGAGTCGGGCCGTGTGTTAGTCCGAGGAACCTTGAGTTCTGACGATCGTGTCGTCACCAGCGGAACGCATCGCATCTCGGTTGGTCAGGTCGTGCACCTTGCAGGCCGCTAGCGACGAGATGTGTATCGCACGAATCCAAGCCAGAGAGCTCATGAAACAAAAGGCATAAAAATGTTCGACCTCTATTTTCGCAATCGCCGGTTACTTGTTCTGACAGTTGCTTTGATACTGGTCGCTGGGTTGTCAGCCTACCAGACATTGCCACGACTTGAGGATCCGGAGTTGACCGCGCGAGACTCGATCATCACCACGCTTGTTCCAGGTGGAGACGCGGAGCGAGTTGAATCGCTCGTGACGGAGAAGATCGAGGATGAACTCTTCGATATCGAAGAGATCAAGACGATCGAATCGACATCTCGAGCTGGAATTTCGATTGTCGAGGTGGAACTGCAAGACGAAATTGTCGAAACGGCTGAAATCTGGTCGCGGATTCGTGACAAACTGGACGATGTCGAGCCGGATCTGCCCTCTGATGCATTAGAACCAGAGTTGGAAGAAGTCGATGTGCGCGGTTACGCGATGATTGCGGCGCTCACCTGGGATCGCCAGGACAAAGCCAATTTCGCCATTTTGCGTCGCCTCGCAGAGGGATTGGAGGATCGATTTCGTGGGCTGCAAGGCACCGAGAATGTGGAGCTGTTCGGCGAGCCCGACGAAGAAGTCACCGTTGAGGTCGACCATGCACGATTGGCGACCATGGGGCTCACGGTCGACGACGTGGCCGGTCAAATTCGCCAAAGCGATTCCAAAGTATCCGCTGGCCTAATGCGAAGCTCTCAGTCCGGCGATGTCTTGATTGAAGTCGAGGGAGAAATGGAGTCTCTCGAACGTATCCTCCGCACACCGATCCAATTTGGTGACGATGGTCAGTTTGTTCAACTGAGTGACATCGCGAAGATCGACAAGGAAATCCGTCGCCCGGCACCCGATTTGGCATTGGTCAGCGGGCGTCCGGCAGTGACTGTGGCAGCTTTCGTCGAATCGGATTTTCGAATCGATCGCTGGGCGATGTCAGCTCGTGACTCCGTGGCCCAATTCGGCGAAGAATTGCCAAGGGGCGTCGGATTGAAAGTTGTCTTCGACCAAAGTCGCTATACCGAGCAACGGTTGGAAAACCTGTTAAGCAATCTTGCGTTGGGAGCGCTCGCGGTCGTCGTCGTAATGCTGGTCATGATGGGATGGCGTTCGGCACTCATTGTCAGCCTGTCGTTGCCTCTTTCGTCTCTGCTCGTGCTCGCGGGCATGAGACTGCTCGACATTCCTCTGCATCAAATGTCGGTGACGGGGCTAATTATTGCGCTAGGACTGTTGATCGATAACGCCATCGTCATGGTCGACGAAGTTCGCGAGCGACTAAATCATGGATTGGGTAAATCGACTGCCATTTCAAAAAGCGTCAAGCATTTGGCGGTCCCCTTGTTCGGATCGACGCTGACAACAGCGCTGGCATTCGCACCGATCGCATTGATGCCGGGCGCGGTTGGTGAATTCGTGGGGACCATCTCCATTAGCGTTGTTCTCGCGTTGTTCAGCTCACTGTTTCTTGCGTTGACAGTCATACCAACGGTTACCGCGCTGGCGAATCGGGTTAATCGGAATGGCGGACAATCACCTTGGTGGAATGACGGCATTTCCAGCACACTGTTGACATCGTTGTTTTCCCGAGTACTCGATCGCCTGTTTGCCCGCCCAATTTTGGGCTTGGCGATGGGGACGTTCTTGCCAATTGCAGGGTTCCTGGCCGCGACGCAGCTCATTGAACAGTTCTTTCCACCCACCGGCCGAGATATGTTCCAGATCGAATTGGAATTGCCGAAGTATGCGTCGATGGATCAGACGCAGTCAGCAGCGATCGCGGCGCGGGAAATGATGGTTCAGCATCCGCAGGTGACTGACGTGCATTGGTTCATGGGGAATAGCGCCCCGTCGTTCTACTACAACCTGGTGGCCGATCAAGAGGATGCACCGTTTTATACACAAGGAATCGTTCAATTGAATACGGCGTCCGATTCAACCAGTTTGATCCGCCAATTACAAAACGAACTCGACGAAGCGTTTCCGGGCGCTCGAGTGCTGGTGCGTCAGCTGGAACAAGGTCCCCCGTTTGATGCACCGATCGAACTACGATTGTACGGCCGAAATCTCGACCGCCTGGAAGAATTGGGGGACGAAGTCCGTACGCTGCTTTCCGGTGTCCCCGACGCCCTTCACACCGATGCAGATTTGACGGAATCACTGCCCAAGCTAAGCGTGCAGATTGATGAAGAAAAGGCTCGCTTGGCCGGTCTCGACTTAAGTTCCATCGCTCGGCAGCTCGACACGGCGCTGGAAGGAGCGGTCGGTGGATCGATGGTCGAGTCGACGGAAGAGTTGCCGATTCGCGTTCGCGTCTCCGGTGCCGAACGTGGTGACTTGGCACGCATTTCGTCACTGGACTTGCTTCCAACAACTGCGTTGGCAGACGGAACACGCGATTCCTTGCCACTCGCAGCATTGGGGACCACGGCATTGATGCCCGAACGAGCTGTGATCACGCACCGAAATGGGCGCCGGGTCAATGTGGTTCGTGGATATATAACCGCAGGAGTATTACCGGGTGCGGTCTTAACCGACTTTCAACAGCAACTGCGCTCGTGGGATTTGCCAGATGGCTACGAAATGGAATTTGGCGGCGAGACTGCAGAACGCAACGAGGCCATTAGCAAACTTTCTGCTTCGGTTGGTGTGTTAGCCGTGATTATGGTCGCGACGTTAGTGTTGTCGTTCGGCTCGTTTCGGATGGCGGGAATTATCGGGGCGGTAGCTGTTCTATCTGGAGGATTGGGGTTGGGGTCGCTGTGGCTGTTCGGGTATCCGTTCGGATTTATGGCGATCATCGGGACGATGGGACTCGTTGGTATCGCCATCAACGACTCGATCGTTGTACTCGCTGCTCTTCGGGAAGATGAAGGGGCCGTCGCACGCAATCCTGCCGCGACCCGGGATGTCGTCCTACGATCTTCACGTCATGTCTTGGCAACGACAGTCACAACAATTGCTGGTTTCATTCCTTTGATCGTCGAAGGGGGAGGCTTCTGGCCGCCCCTGGCGGTGACGATCGCCGGCGGCGTGGCTGGTGCAACACTCTTGGCTTTGGTGTTTGTTCCCGCGGCGTTTCTGGTCGTCACCGCTCGCAACGTGGCGGTCT
>JANQRQ010000157.1 GCA_028284485.1 Planctomycetaceae bacterium
ACACATCTGCCTCGATTTGGGTGCGGACGGCATTGCCGTCGAAGATCGAAGTGGTCGCCCATCCGGTATCCGATCCCTCGGTATCGATTCGATCGGAGCAAGCCGCGTCGACGAATTTAAGCGACTTCACAGCGGTCACCAATATCTCCGGGCTCGAGCCGGAAACGGAATACACGTTCGAAGTCGTGATCGACGGAGAAACAGACGGTGCAGCGAATCCCATGAACCGCATCCGCACATTTCCTACTCCAGGAACGAGCTATCAGTTCCGTCTCGCATTTGGCGGAGGAGCCGGCTACGTTCCGCCGCACGAACGCATGTGGACCACGATCGAGTCATTCGATCCCCACGCGCTATTGCTGCTGGGCGACAACACGTATATCGACGATCCCCAATCGATCATCATGCAGCAGTATACTTACCAACGTCGTCAATCGCGGCCCGAGTTCAGGCAATTAACCGGGCGCACCGCCGTCTTCTCCATTTGGGACGATCACGATTTCGGCACGAACGACTGTTGGGGAGGACCGACGATCGACACTCCCTTCTGGAAGAAGAACTACGCGTTTGTTACGTGGCGACAGAACTGGCCCAACCCGGGATTCGCCGGCGGCGACGAACAACCGGGCTGCTGGTACTCGTTTTCGCTGGGGGATGTCGACTTCATCATGCTCGATTGTCGCTACTATCGAACGAGTCCCCGCATCGAAAACCCGTCGATGCTTGGCCCAGTGCAGTTGAAGTGGTTCGAAGAAACGCTCAAAGCCTCGACCGGTCGCTTCAAAGTATTGTGTTCGTCCGTCCCCTGGGACTTTCGGACCAAGGGAGACAGTCTCGATACTTGGAATGGCTTTAAAGATGAACGCGAAAAGATCTTTCAAATCATTGAACAGAATCGCATTGAGGGTGTATTGCTGATGTCGGCCGACCGCCATCGCAGCGACGCCTGGCACATCGAGCGCGAAAACAGCTACGGCTTTTACGAGTTCAATTCATCGCGGCTGACGAACCAGCACGTGCATCCAACAATGGAAAAAGCAGGCGCCATCTTCTCATACAACGCCAAGCAATCGTTCGGATTGGTCACATTTGACACGACAGCCGACGACCCGACTGTCACGTATGAGGTCATCAATATCGATGGCGAGAAAATCGACGCGTTAACGGTCAAACACAGCCAATTGACGTTCGACTAAAACCATTCCCAAAACTTCTTGGTGTCTGTTTTCGAGGCTTCAATACTAGAGTCTGTACTATGCATCAGAGGGTTCTGGGACCACCGCGAAACGAGTATTCAAGTGGATGACCATGCCTATCGCACGCGCGGTCGAAATTCTTTTCCTGCTGTTGGCTATTCCCATGACGGTTGCTGCTGATAAACCGGTCGTCATTGCTCATCGTGGCGCATCGGGTTACTTGCCCGAACATACGCTGGAAGCCAAGGCGTTAGCATTCGGCATGGGGGCCGATTATCTCGAGCAAGACGTCGTTCTGTCGCGCGACCATGTGCCGATCGTCCTGCACGACATTCATCTTGATACTGTGACGAATGTGGCGGAGGTCTGGCCCGACCGGGCACGCGACGACGGCCGGTATTACGCCATCGACTTTACTCTTGCAGAGATTCAGTTGCTCGCAGTCACCGAGCGAATCGATGTGAATACCGGAAAGGCGGTCTATCCGGGCCGGTTCCCCGTGGGAAGTGCACACTTTCGCATTCCATCGCTCGAAGAAGAGCTGCAATTTGTTCAAGGGCTCAACCGCAGCACCGGTAAGAACGTCGGCATTTATACGGAAGTCAAAAAGCCGGCCTGGCATCGCGAACAAAACGCGGATATCAGCCGCATCGTCGTTGACCTGTTGCATCGCTATGGCTACCGCGACAAACAGGACAACGGTTATTTGCAATGCTTCGATGCGGCAGAATCCGAACGCATGCGAAACGAACTCGGCACCAAGCTGAAGATCGTGCAACTCATCGGGAAGAACAACGGGGGAACGCCGTCCACCGATTTCGATCAGTTAAGAACGCCCTCCGGACTGCAGTCGATCGCCGAGTACGCGGACGGAATCGGGCCGGACATGTCGCTCGTCGTGAGCGGCGTCGACGGAAAAGGGGCTGCTCAGATCTCATCACTCGTGGCCGACGCACATAAGAACGGTTTGGTCGTGCATCCGTATACGTTCCGGGCTGATGGACTCCCTGAATACGCAGACAGTTACGAGCGCCTGCTGGAAATCTTCTTAGTCGAAGCGGGCTGTGATGGGCTGTTTACCGATTTCCCTGACGCCACCGTTCGGTTTCGCGATGCAATGCCGTTGCCGCAACGTTGAGAGTGATTGCCGTTCGTCGGCGATCAATTCGTAAAGAAATCGAAGACATTGCCCAGGCTGGAACTGGTGGTCTTGTAGATTTCGGTGAAATGGCATCGCGAGCAGCTGACCGTGGTAAACCGCTTGTTCTGCACATCGAAGATTTTGGCGAGAACGCCGCCGGTCGCGCGAAATTCGTCCGCTTCGAAATCGCGATTTTCGCATTTGGGACATTGCCACGAATCGTGTTGCATCTGTTCTGGACCTGTTTCATACGAGACTGTTGGGTTTTCCATAACTGCCTCAACGGATCTTAACGCCGCCCGGTTCACGAAAAAATGGCCAACGCGGCGGGATTTTCCAGCCACATTGTTTCTGACGGGATCCCCGGAACCTTTGTGCCACCCGACTTCACAGTGGTACCGACATTCTTGTCGGTGGTGAGATGAGGCATCATGGCCACGCTGCTGACGCGACGTGGTCCATGGCACCCAACTGGTCGGACGTACCGACATTTCGCTGCAATCAGCTCCGGCATCGTCTTTCGATTCAGACCGATGACTCAGGTACAGTCGCACCGACATCCTTGTTGGAAGTTCTCCATTTAATAGGTGGCACAGACATTCCTGTCTGTGGTTTTTGACACCAATCCCGATTCATCGTTTCGCCGCTTCCTGGGATTCCCGACAGCTGTGCCGTACGATTCGGGGACCAGCGGACCGAATATTCAGAAAATATCCCTCGGAGAGCCTCCCATTCGCGCACTGGAAATCCTGTGGATCGTCCTGTTCCGATTTCGCCCCGTCCCGCGGATCTGGGCGATCCTGCTGATTTGCGTTAACGCACTGTCGCTGTTGTTCCTCGACACCATTTACGGCCAGGTGGCGCTTGCCGCGATCGTGGCAGCCATCATCGTGATGGTCGTCATCCATGCGCGACTTGGCTTTGTGCGGCTGCTGGGAATCGGGCACATTTTTTGGATCCCGATGCTCATTGGGTTTGCGTTGCATCTTCCCGACGCGACGGAGCAACCCGCCCTCTACTACTGGGTGATCAGCCTGTTGGTTTGCGACACCATCTCGCTGGTGATCGATACGATTGATGTGGTCCGCTTCTTCCGCGGCCAGCGCCGGCCGCATTACACGTGGGAGTCTCGGTAACGGAAATCACGGGCAAATCCACCTGTTGCACGCCGGCGTTTCACTCGGCTACTTCAAACGGGAGGTTCCCCAAGACGATCATGCCAGGATTGGCAGCTTCGATACGCTCGACGCCTTCCTGACTGATTCGCTTATCGGTGACGTTCGCATCATTGACCATAGGTGCGAGATGTTAAATACCCTATTTTAAGCGAACAGGCTCCGGCAGTTTACCAACGAAATAATTGACTGTTCCGCTTATTTAGCAGCGTTGAATAATCGGTAATCCCAGATTCGTCTGGAATTCTATTCATCATTCAGACCAACAGGTTGCTTGCAGTTGATCGTGGTTATTGTGTACATTTGACAACCTATTTGGTTTGCTGTGTGATTCAAAAGGGACTGGACATGGATCGTCGGATTCTGAGACGAAAGATCGACCGCCTGCGCAACGGTGAGTCTCCACAGGTCCTTGACCTGTTCGCTGGATGTGGTGGTTTGTCGCTTGGTTTTCAATCTGCAGGTTTCAATATTGCCGGTGCAATTGAACTGGATGACTTAGCAGCACGGTCGCACGCCACCAACTTTTACGGTAACGGACAAGAAGGCGATTTCGAAAGGCATGCAGCGTCTCGTGACATTGTTGAAATCGAACCACAGGAATTGATTTCAGAATTAAAGATTGGAAAACCCAAAAGTGCGATCGATGTAATTGTTGGAGGCCCTCCCTGCCAAGCATATGCGAGAGTCGGACGAGCAAAGCTACGTGAAGTCTTCAATCACCCGAAAGCATTTCTCAATGATCCTCGTCGAAACTTGTATCTTCGGTTCATCGCATTCATACAGGAACTACAACCAATTGCGATCCTGATGGAGAACGTTCCAGATGTGATGAATATTGGTGGGCACAACGTGTCAGAAGAAACCTGTGACGTACTAAATGAGCTAGGGTACGCTTGCGCATATACACTGCTGAATTCCGCCTTCTACGGTGTTCCTCAGATGCGAGAAAGAATGTTTTTAATTGCGTATGCGAAGGAGTTAGATGTTGCAATTAAGTTCCCAAGGCCGACTCACTGGGCAGAGTTGCCCGTTGGTTACGAGGGTTCCAGATCGGTTGCGTTGCGGAATTTGGGCATAAATGGAAACGGCTTGAGAAACGGACAAAGAAGTCTGTTTCAGGAGAAACACTCATTTAAAATGCCACCAGTAGCGTCGCCAAGCCAGACTCCAGCTGTGACTGCGAAAGAGGCGATTGGTGATTTACCGCCTATCACCTTGCATCTTGAAGGAAAATTGCCGCGTGGTGCGAGGCGATTCGATACTCTCTTGCCATATGATCCGACACGAACTATTTCAAGCTATGCGAACCTAATGCGGAGTTGGAGAGGGTTTGAAAGTGATGTTGGGATTAAGGATCACGTCATACGATCGTTACCGCGTGATTATCCGATATTTCGGCGAATGGAACCTGGAAACCAATATCCAGAGGCCCATGTACACGCGATGCAGTTACTTGACGAAAGAGTCGCACAACTTAGGTCGAAAGGCGAAACAGTATCAAATTCTGATTACGAGGAATTAAAGCGGCAAATTGTACCGCCGTACGATATCGGCAAATTCCCGAACAAGTGGCGCAAGATGGAAGCTGACCGGCCAGCACGAACATTGATGGCCCATATCGGAAAAGATTCGTACTCACACATTCATTACGACAGTCGCCAAGCGCGAACAATCTCAGTCCGGGAGGCTGCCAGGCTCCAGTCATTTCCAGATGGATTTGTCTTTTGCGGTACTATGAATCCTGCATTTCGACAGATTGGAAATGCAGTGCCCCCGCTTCTAGCCCAAGCGATTGCAAAGAGGATGTTGCGTGCAATTCGGACAGGTAAGTAAATGAACCGAAAACTGGCAATCAAGACTCTCACCGCATCTGACCTTACGCTGTTTGAGTGGCAATTTCGAAATCGGAATGCCGGAAACCAGAAAGCAATCAACCTGAACGCAGACGTCTTTACGGGCACGCTTTTCCCAAGTCTTCCTGAGATCGCCGACGCTCGTCAGGGACGTCTTCCGATCGATCTTTTCATCTATGGGCCGGGAGTTGCCGGGGAATACAATCTTCAACGTAAAATAGTCAAACATGGAACTTATAAGAATTGGCGACTTGATGGAGAATTCATTTTTAACCCTGTTGACAACAACGAACGGTTCAATTCGCTTCAGCCAAACGATTTTGTAATTTTTGAGTTTATTGGGGACGTTTTTCCTACGGCTGCAAAAGCGCTCTTCTTGTCCCGTGAAATAGTCGAGGATCGCAATCTACACGCATATTGTGCTGCTAGGGTCGCGACAAGCCGAATGGTCGCAATTCGCGAAAGTGAATTGCACGATATGATCTCGAATGCAACACCTGTAGATGCACACCCAATATACGAACTAATGCTCTCAGCCGACCTTGAAGACGCTGTTTTCAATGGCGAAGAAGGGGTATCACGGCTTCTGTCACGGCCGTCTGGTCGCCGGATGTCGCACATCGATTTGGAGCAAGCACGTGAACGCGCCGGAGATACCGGTATGCGCGGAGAGGATTTGGTGAACGTTGAATTCGAGAAACAGGTCGCGAATGGACTCTTGAAAGGATTTGAATGGGTCTCATCATACAATGCAATATCGCCGTTCGATTTCGTTATTACGGAGAATAGCGAGGAACAAGTATTGTTAGACGTCAAGACGACTAAGGGCGAATTTTCTCGTCGAATTCACATATCGGTGAACGAGTTGAAGGCAATGGCTACAGATTCAAGACGGTATGATTTGTACAGGGTCTATGAGTTGGACGATAACTGCGCGAATCTGCGGATTTCCCGAGATTTGAGAACGTTCGCGATTTCCGTACTAGAATCGCTCAGTGATCTTACTCCAGGTGTATCCATTGACAGCATCTCGGTTCCAACAGATTTGCTCAATTTTGAATCTGCAATAGAATTGACGATTCCAGATGACTTAGATGAAATAACAGGCTGATCGAATCCCGAATTGAATTCGTTGAAAATGGATGTTCTCACGGCCGAACAAAGAAGCAAGTGTATGTCACGAATTCGTGGCAAGGACACGAAACCGGAAATCCAACTCCGAAAGTGTTTGTGGTCTATGGGGCTTCGCTATCGCATTGCGAACAAGCTTCCAGGAAAACCCGACATAATTTTCGTATCGGCCAAAGTCGCCGTGTTTGTCGATGGTTGTTTCTGGCATTCCTGCCCGCTGCATTCAACAAAACCTTCCACAAACAAGGACTTTTGGATAACCAAGTTGGCCAAAAACAAAAGACGCGACAAACTAGTGAATAAACAGTTGCAAAAGCTAGGCTGGACCGTGATGCGATTTTGGGAACACGAAGTAAAAAACGATGTCCAAAAAGTGGGTAATCGAATATTTCGTACGGTTATGAAAAGTCTAACGTCTTCTTCAGTCGGCTAGAGTGTTGCGGTCGTTCGATCGCGCAGTCTACGGGTATCCAAACACTCCATTTATTTCACGATTTGCCAAGTCAACGCACGGTATGGGCTAAAAGATAATAGCCAAATGTCAAGAGTTCCTGACTCGCTATTACGTACGCTGAGCCCCAAACGAGGTAGCCCCAAGACAAGCCATGTATACCCAAAAACCTCCCAACACCCGCCGCGGCTGTTGAGAGGCTCATCAGAATCGCCTAACCGACGATTCGTCACGCGATTTTAGCGGCGCAATCGGTCCCAACTTTACGGCACGTTGGGAGCCGGGGTGGGCGGTGGCTCAACGGGAACGGTCAACGGCGCCCCAACGGGCCCGTCTACCGTAGGCGTTAAGGTCACGCCGACGTCATTCATCAGATGTTGCAGGGTCGAGTCGATCAGGTCCATTTTTGCCTGAATTCCGAACCGCCCGATCTGCCGGTGATGAAGTCGTGTCCAACCTCGGACATCGTCTTGTACGTGACGGAACAACGCATCGAGTCCGCCCAGTTTGCTGCGAATCGCATCCCGGTCATAAATATGTTCGGCTGCATGAATGAATCGCGAGATTTCGAGAATCTGGTAGGCTTCCCGGTACGTCGCCATGAAGTCGTAGTTATGCGAATAGTTGTAATACAAGTCGAGGCAAAACTCGTTGACCAACGTTTCCAATTGGATGGCCAGATCGTCCACATGCGAGTAAGCACCGAACTCGACCTGTGGCGGCACGATGGTGGGAGAGCTGCCGCCGTAGATCTGCGGGTCGAAAGAGTTAAGTCCGTTTCGCGAGAAGTAGGGCGATGTGTGCGGCGCGCCGTACACGGAATGGGGAATGATGGCAACTCGGCCGTATCGACCGATAATGCGACCATACTGATCGATGTATTGCCCGGGTACGTAATCGTTGTAGTACTGGGCGTTCGCGTCCGTTGAACCCAACAACACGACGGCTCCCACGATTGCGAAACTGAGTGACTGCATGGAATTCACAGCGTACTCCTTCGGTAAAAGTGTTTCGAAATACCATCGATGCGCGTACGCCCATCGAGCCGATGTGTGGGTTGCAACGTTTCGTCTACAAGGCATCGTCATGCGGACAGTGTTGTTCGTATTCCATCCACAGCGACTGTCTGTTCGACCGAGTGGGAATCGAACAGACTGTTACGATGACAGCGGCGCCGTCAGCGTTCGGGCCTGCTCCAAGGGCCGATGCGCCGACGGCAGTCGATTCCATTCGACATGCATTTTGCCAGGGTGTTGGTCCCAGCCAGTGGATTCAAAAGCATCTCCAGCGTGTTACGCTGACCTGTGGCCGCGAAGATCGAGTTTTGTACTATGATTGCCGGCTCCCACGAGCCTGAATCGACCACGAGAAAACGTATATCGCACTAGCGGTGGATATGGATATTCCAGTTTTCTGTATGGTGAAAGTGGTTGCCGTATGGCGCGAACGCGCCGGGGTAACAATCAAACTGGCTTGTGTGGTGCCGAGTCCGAAGGATCGTCGGAGACCTTCGTATCAGGAACGATCGGGGTGTGTAGGTGCGGTGCAATCGCACTCCCGAAAACCCGAGGCTGCTTCGTCCAACGAAACCGTAATTGTTTCGTCCGACGAAGCCATAGTTGCTGCGACCGACAAACCCGTAGTTGCTTCTGCCCACGAAACCATGCCCGGCCTCAGCCGTCGTCGCACTAAAGGCCCCCATGGCTCCAAGAATTGCACCCAAAACAAGTAAGCGTTTCATACGATCCCCCTCCGTCTTGGAAAGCTGTTCCGACCATTTGCGTAAATTTGTCGCCAACGGTCTAAGGAGATGCACAGGGCATGCCAAAGAGGGCAAGATCTGCGAATGGCAGGAATTGCCCGGATTTTCCGGCTATTTGCGACGTGCAATATCAGGGCGGGGGAGGCG
>JANQRQ010000167.1 GCA_028284485.1 Planctomycetaceae bacterium
GTGCGGTAAATCGCCTCATCGCGGTATTGAGGTCGTCTTCGGGAGTCACGCTGACAATACTGGTGACCATGATGTCTCGCGCGACGGCTAGATTCCATATCGTCTCGTCGTAAAGGTAACTCCGCACATCATCTTCGGAAAAAATACCCACGAACCGTTCTTGATCGTCGATGACAGGAAAGTAGTGCTGATTGGTTTTCGCCAGGATATGCACGATGTCGTCGAGCGACATCGATTCCGGAATGAGAATGTTCTTTCGGTGCTGGCGATAGACTTGTTCGACTTTTATGCCTTCGAGCACGTCGACGATAAAATCTCCCCGATGGGCGGGCGATTCCAGCCGTGTCGGGACTTGTTTGTCGTACAACGTCCAGCGACGGCTGAGAAAAAAGCAAATCGCCGACACCCACATCGCCGGAAACAACAGTTTATAATCGCCCGTCATTTCCGAAACCATAATGATCGTTGAAATCGGGGCATGAGCACATCCGGCGAAGAACCCTGCCATGCCGATAATGGCAAATGCACCCGGCGCCAGCGTTAAGCCAAACAACCTGTTGAATGAAAGACCGACCGCAGCGCCGATGCTGCCACCAATCACCATCGACGGTCCGAAAACACCCCCAGAGCCGCCCGAACTGATCGTCAGCGATGTGGTAATGATCTTGCCGAACGCAAGTACCAGCAACAACCGTATGCCGATATCCGGTGCTGCAGTCAGTGCTTGTTGAAGCGAACCGTATCCTGTCGCGAGAACACCCAACGTAAACGAATTCTGACCAAACGAATAATAGAGCAGCATGCCAACCACTCCTGCCATTGCGGCACCGATGGCGGGGCGAAAATGCGGCTTGATGGGCAGCTGTTTGAAGGCGTGCTGCACACCGTAAAAGGTCTTGATGTAAAGAACGCCCACAACGACCAACACCAGCGCCAGGAAAGTCAAAGGAACTAAATCGAAAATCGAGTGGAGCTGGTACTGCAATTGGGTGCCAAATAATGGCATGAACGCAAACGACTCCCCGATGGGGTACAGCAGGCTATACGTACTGAAACTAATAATCGACGAAATCGCGGCCGGCATGATCACGTCCGATTCGAATTCCGCATCCCGATAGAGGATTTCGCCGGCAAAGAGTGCGCCGGCCAACGGTGCACGAAAGATCGCCCCGACGCCAGCCCCCATTCCGGCAGCCAGCATGACGCGCCGATCGCGCGCAGAGAGCTCCAATCGTGTCGCCAGAAACGACCCAAAGCCAGCCCCAATTTGAGCAATCGGTCCCTCTCGTCCTCCTGAACCTCCTGTCCCCAGGGTAATGGCCGACGCGATCGTCTTGACGATCGGAACCACTTCCCGAATCTGTCCACGTTTATTGTGGAAAGAATCAATCGCCGCATCGGTCCCGTGGCCTTCCGCTTCTGGCGCGAAGGTGTACACGATGATCCCCGATGCCAAGCCACCGCCTGCCATCACGGCAATGATGAGCCAGGGGTGAAACTCGTGGGTGTCGTGAGAAAAAAGGGAATGCTCGCCGTCCGCTTCACTCGGAGCGAATTTCGCAATCTTGTACAATGTATAGTGCGAAACAAGCTGCCCGGCCAATTGGAACGTGATGGCACCGATCCCGGCCACCACGCCAACGATTGCGGAAAGTACAAACCACTTTCCGGTCGACTTGAGGTCAATAGCTCGTAATTCGTCTCGAAAGACCTTCAACGCGACCGTTTCCTATCGAAAACACAATCAAATACACTAATTCTTCACGAAACAGCGCACAGTATGACCCAGCCCGGTCGGTTTTCAAGGTCTGTGCGACCCTCCGGTTAAATTGGGTCAACATCGCCCGGCATGCCGACCGCCGGTTGATTCGGGTCCAAGGTCTCGACAATTCGGTGCCGGCAAATGACCCATTGAGCATCAATCCAAAACACCCTTAATTACCGATGCAAATCCTCGGAATTGAAACGTCGAATCGCCAAGGGTCAGTGGCGTTACTGCGACCCGATAGCCCGGCATCTGTCCGTGAGCTTCCGCAGAGCGGATTACGGCATGCCCAGTCGCTGGCTTCGGAAGTGAAGACGCTACTCAACGATGCTGGTTCTACCAGAAATCCCTGCGATATCGTTGCTGTGAGCATCGGCCCCGGGAGCTTTACGGGGCTGCGGATCGGTCTCGTCTTTGCAAAAACGTTTGCCTACGCGACCGGCTGCCAGCTTGCGACCGTTGATACGTTTCGCTGTATCGCAGAGGGGGCACCGGAATCGACTGAGACGTTGTTTGTGATCGACGACGCACAACGAGGTGACCTGGCGGTAGCCAAATACGAGAGAAGCCCTTCGGGAGACTGGAATTGTATCGAGGAAGTCTCACTCCACGACGCGGAACAATGGTGCAGTTCCCGTACTGGGAATGACACTGTCACCGGTCCAGGGATTAATAAGTACGAAGCTATGCTGCAGAATTCCTGCCAAGTCCTCGCACCTGAGTTTCGGCGGGCTCGGGCTGAGACCATCGCCAAACTGGGAGCCGAACCAGGCAATGCCGTCGAGCCAAGCCGACTTTGGACAATTGAGCCGGCCTATATCCGGCCCAGCGCGGCCGAAGAGAAGCGATTTCAGCCCAAATAGACCCTTTTTTTGACAAATTTTGAGTTCGCTCGATTGTGCGTTCTGGTTTCTGGTGAATGCTTCGCCGGGAATGTATAATCCGCGACAGCGACGGTGAAATGGGGAAAAGTGCTCAAAGCGGCTTCTGGGGCAGAGGCGAAACAGCACATTCGCGGTATTTGACGAAATAGCCCACACGACGAGGGTTTTTGGCATGGCGTTGTATGAAATTGAGACAAATGCTCACATTATGGTCGGATGGGCGAAGGATCCGGAAGAAGCGGAAGAAATCGCCAAAGAGCACTATCCGGAAGAAGAGATCATCCGGATGACCAAGCGGCCACGTGACATTTGGGTCATCTCGAAACGACTCTTGGGCATTCAGGGCGCATCGGAACCATGTGATACGGCTCGGGAATGCCTGGCGCGAGCACGCGGCGACAAAGTGCACGCGATCCGCTTGTATATGCTCGATACCGGCGTCGACCTGCACGAAGCCCAGCGCGCGATTGAAACCAACATGTCCTTGGGCTGGTAATGCTGCAAGCTCTATTGCAGTAGCAGTTCCGCAACATCGCTTGCAGTCAGCCCCTCGGCCGACAGCCGAAGTTGGCCATCAGCGCCAGACGCCTTGTAGACTTCTTGCAGTGGCGCCAGCGAACGCTTTGGAACATCGGCTATCCCGGAAACGTGCAGCCGGGAAGGAGCGGCAAGCGCCGCCAACCCCCCGACATCGCCGTATTTCAACGCCCCGGGGACCATCATTGGGTCGCTGGTCTCCCTGACCTTCTCGAAAGCGAATCCTTGCAGATCGACGATCGTCTGCTCGATCCGTTCTCCCAACAGTCCGCGGGCCAGCAAGGCCCACACTCCGGCTGCCCCCGTTCCAACCAAGTCAACTCGGCTGACGTTCTGCGAGCGCTGAATTCCACCAACAATTGTCAGTATGTCTCGAATTCGGTTCGCCAGCAGCGGGCGGTTGTAGCCGAAAGTGTATCCCACGTAGTTCTCATCGACTTCGAAAGTGGCTTCATCATCCGCACTATTTAAGTATTCACCCGTCAAGAATAAGTCGGCCGAGGCGACGGCAATTCCTGCTTCCAACAATCGACGCACGGTCGCGCTCGGCTCGCCGTTCTCATTCAGCAAGACGGTTTTGCCTTCTCCATCGACCCAAAATACAAATCGTCCTTGAAAATTCCGTGGAACAAATAACAACCACGGAATCGCCTCTCCACCATCGACTCGACCAACCGTACCGTTCAGAGCTGTATAGCTATCACGTTTGTCGGTATTGGTGATCTCAGAATCGATCTCATCTCGCGATGGCACATCGGAGTCAAACATCACACGGGCTGCCGTTCCAACAACGCGTCGGTATTCATCGACATCATCCCCAGACTCTGGGATCAATTCCTCGAACTGGTCGTTGGAAAGGGCAGTCAGATAGCGCCGCAGCCCGACGGCATCGGTCGCATCCTCAGGACGTGGGTACTCCTCATTGAACACCGACAGCTCTTCGGTGGTCGCAGGCCAAAAATCTTGATGAGCGACAGGCGAATCCAGCCCAAGGTCAAGGTGTTGATTAAACCACTGGTACATATACTCGCGAGAGACCTGATTGTAGTTGTGCTTGAATTGCGGAAAGCATTGCGCATCGACCAGGTCCGCCTTGCCGAACAGGGAATAAACCTGTTTGAGTTCCGGCAAGCCCTTGGTTTCGATTTCAATGGTCCAGTCGTCGGCACCACTCATCGCCATCGGTCGGGGGGCGAAGGCGGCGGCAAGAGCAATGTTGTTTAGGCCGATTCGCAAGTAAGAGGCATTCTCGCAAATGCAGCCCCCCTGCATACCGGTCGAAACCATCACGGCCGGAAACGCCACCGTCGGCCGTGGATCGATAGCGCACAACAGAAACGTCTGAGTCCCGCCTCCACTGGCACCGGTCACACCGATTCGGTTGGAATCGACTTCAGGCAACGACGCAAGAAAATCGAGGGCGCGCAGGGAATTCCATGTTTGCAGCCCCATAAAGTTTTGTAATCGGAGGGCCGCTTCGGCATCGGTAAATCCCTCGCGATGAGCGATCTGATCGCTGTCGGAATATCCCACCATATCGTAGTGAAACACCACACAGCCCATCCGGGCGAGCTGAACCATTCGGGCCTGAATGTGATGTCGTGCGCCGGACAAGTACTTCTCACCACCCTGCGCCAAGATGTCGGCCGCCGCCTCATCACCCGCATCGTAAAATCGGGCGTCGCTCCAATGTCCATGCGGGCAGAGGACGCCAGGAATCGGCCCATCAATATTCTTCGGGCGATACAAATTGCCCGTCACATAATGTCCCGGATAACTGGCAAAAAACACCTTCGCGATTGTGTAGTCACCACGTTCAATCACGCCATGGACTGTCGGATCCAATTCGCCTCGCGGAGGCAGCGGCCATAGCCCATTGCTCACCAGGATTTGTTCACGTATCTGCTTCGACAACGTCTGCCAGGCGGTTAATTCCGTCGGCGGAGTCCAGGGATGATACTCATCCCGAAGATTCCGCAGTTCGCCAAGCCGGGCGTCATCGGGAAGCTGCCCTTCCGGATTGACCCGACTCATATCGGGTTCTGCTGCAGTCGCCACGCCGAAGAGCAAACTGATTAGCGTGAAAGAAGCAGTAACAGACAAGGTCCTCATGTTTCTACCTCGGATTCATCAATCATCAAGCAGCGCGAATTGGTTTTTCGAACACCTTAGCGTATTCTGGGCATGTCTCGAATTCAATCCGTGGAAAGCGCATTCAAATGATTGTTGCCGGTCGTATTGTGGAAACGGGAAGAGTCTGGAGCGGTCAAATTCAGATCGAAGAAGACCGCATCGCAGCAGTCGGATGCGATTTGGGATCACCAGATATGGAATTCCCGGATCACTGTTTGATCTTTGCCGGTATGGGCGACATTCATATCCATGCCCGAGACGATCCCAGCGAAAAGGAATGCTACAAGGAGGACTTCCGTACCGTTTCGGACGCAGCCATCAATGGCGGCGTCGTGCATGTAGCCGATATGCCCAACAATCCCGCTGCTCCGATCGACGACACTTCCTACGCGGCCAAGCAAGAGCACTTGAAAGCACGCGACGTCCCGATCCAAGTTACCTTGTATGCGGGGATCGGCCCGGGAACCAATCCGCTTTCCTATCCCGTGCCGTACAAAGCGTACATGGGACCGAGTGTCGGCGATCTCTTTTTCACTTCGCTGGCTCAGCTTGACCAAACATTACAACGCTACCGCGGGTGCAACGTCAGTTTCCATTGTGAAGACCCCGAACTGCTCGATGCTCACCGCGAGGCGGCGACCCACGAACAACGTCGCCCCGCCCAGTGTGAGGTCTCGGCAACCCGCTTTGCGCTGGAGATGATCGAAAAGTACGACCTCTCCGGCAAGCTATGTCACTATTCCGTTGAAGAAGGCTTGCCTCTGATTCGTGCCGCGAGGGAAAAAGGCCTCAAAGTCACCTGCGAGGTGACTCCGCATCATCTCTACTTTGATGATTCTGACATCACTGAGCAAAATCGTGGCCTGATGCAGATGAATCCCCCGCTGCGGAAAACGCACGACCGGCTGGCGATGCTGGCTGCCCTCCGCGAGGGAACATTGGATTACCTGGCGACCGACCATGCGCCGCATACGCTCGACGAAAAAGCGAAGGGAATTTCCGGCCAGCCCCATTTGGATACATATGGTGGGTTCGTTTCGTGGCTCATTTTGAATCAAGACTTTACTCCAGAGCAGGTGGCCGCATTCTGTTGCGAAAACCCTGGTCGCTTCGTGAATCCTTACGTCAGCCCGCGCAAGTATGGCCGAATCGAGGCGGGTTACACCGCATCGCTAACCGTTTTGAATCTGAAACGATCCGTAACAATCGAACGAGAAAATCTGAAAACAAAGTGCGGCTGGTCTCCGTTTGAAGGTGTGACTCTCCCCGGATCGGTCGAAGCGGTATTTGTGAACGGCCAGCGCCGGCGATAAAGCCTCGTCTACTTGGCCACCAATGATTCGTTCGCTACGATGGACCGGGCGAGTTTCGATTCGAGGATTCTGGAGGAGCAGGGCATGAGTGGTACTGGTTACAACCGCCCTCTATTGACGTATACGCCCGAGGCCGACCAGCCCAAGAGTCTGATTACCTGTTATTGGCAACAGAAACCGAGGCCCGGATGGCTTTGCTTTGAGGCCTACGCCGGCGAATCGCAGCAACTCGACTTCGACACCAGCCGCTTCGCGCGCCCCGACATGCAGCAGTTATTCACCACGTTGAAAGCTCGCTACCAGAATTCGCAAATTGAAATCTATAAGAATGCACGGGAATAGTTTGTGGGGTCTGGCTGCCAACAGTGGTGTTGCTCCAGCCCAATCGAATCGTTGTAGACGGCCGGACGTTTCAATTTAAGAAGGTGAAAACGATGAAGAATATCACTTTAACAATGCTGGTCGTTTCCGTTCTCGCCGCGGTGACCGTTATTGCCGTCACTGGTGCGCCGACTGCAGTCGATCAAGGGCCGTTATCGATCGACGTCGATGAAAAGAACCCGTGGACCGATCTGGATCTCAATAACCAATCGAAAGACTTTCAATTTGTCATCGTGACCGATCGCACGGGAGGAAGGCGGCCGGGCATTTTTACTTCGGCCATCGAACGGATCAATCTGTTGCAACCGGAATTTGTCGTCTCGGTCGGTGATTTGATTCAGGGCGGAACAACCGACCCCGGTCAATGGGCGCTAGAGTGGTCCGAATTTCAAAGCAAAGTCGAGCAGTTGGATATGCCATTCTTCTACTGTGCCGGCAATCACGACATCAGCAATCTGCCGATGAGCAAGGAATGGCATCGCAAGTTTGGCCGGAGTTACTACTCGTTTGAGTACCACAACTGCCTGTTTTTGATTCTCAATACGGAAGATGTTCCCGAGAGAGGTAAGCCATACCAGATTAGCGCCGAACAACAGGCTTGGGCAATCGACACGTTGAAAAACAACGCAGACGTACGCTGGACGATCGTCCTGTTGCATAAGCCCACTTGGACCTATCCGGAAGCCGATCCAGCCACTCTCGGTTGGCAATCGATCGAAGACGCATTGCAGGATCGGCCCTATACCGTATTTGCCGGGCATAAGCATGCCTATGCGAAGTACATGCGCAAGGGGAGAGAATACTACATGCTGGCGACCACGGGCGGAGCCTCGAAACTAACCGGGCTGGCAGACGGGCGATTCGATCATTTCGTGTGGGTCACCATGAAGGATGACGGACCGGTCGTGGCGAACTTACTCTTGGACGGCGTGCAAGACGGCGACGTCCGCGTACTTAAGGACCCGATGCCGGCCCGTAGAAACCGGGCCAAGGCGGCAGCGGAATAGAGATCGCCAGATTTGAAAATGGACTCACCCTGTCGAAAATAAGTCGCCAAGTAAGAGAAAGAAGAAATCCAATCGATGTCGACTGAAAATCAACGCTGTCTCGAGGGGCAAGTCGCGCTAATCACCGGTGCCGGTCGAGGCTTGGGCCGCGCGTTCGCCGAGAACTTGGCTCGATTGGGATGTTCGGTGGCAATTCACGGGATGCGCGAAGCGGGCCCGGCTGAGTACGGAGAAGGAACGACGCTCACCGAAACGGCGGCTCAAATCGGCGACTCCTTTCAAGTACCGAGCGTCTCGGTACGTGGTGATTTAACGGTCGCGGCCGACGTCGAACGAGTCGTCGAAACAACAACCGCCGAACTGGGGCCGATCGACGTCCTAGTTCACAACGCGGGAGGCGACATTGCCGCTGCGGGAGGAAAACCGAATCCCAACGATGCGGTGATGATCAAGGAAGAAGATGTGCAATCGGTCATTGACCGAAACTTAAAGACGACGATCCTGATCTGCCAACAAGTGGCCCGCAGGATGATGGAGCGCAAGACGGGTCGCATCATTACGATTAGTTCCATTGCCGCATTTCGAGGCAACGCGAACTCGGCGATTTATTCCACGGCCAAGGCCGCCGTTGTGGAATACACCAGATGCCTTGCCGAGCAACTGCGTCCCTATGACATCACCGCCAACAGCCTCGCCCCCGGCGACACACGCACGGGTCGATACTTGGGGACGCGCGAGGTTGACGAAAGCCGCTTGGCCACTTCGGGCACGTTGGACCGTATTGCCCAGGTCGACGAGGTCGCCCGCGTTGTCGAGTTCTTCGCCGGTCCGCTGGGCGCATTCGTCACGGGACAAGTCTTGCGGGTCGACGGCGGAAGTCAAATTTGGGCGGCATAGCGTCTCGATTCTGCACTCGCGCACGAGCGAGCAAGTGCATATCCGGATAGCCATGCGCCTCCGCCGTCATCACGAAGCCGCCGCCGCCTTCGATTTCTCCGCCCTGGCTGTGGCATTTGCCGTTTCACTTCCCGGCCGATTCATCAACCACAGCAGCACTGGGCTGGCGACATAAATCGAGCTGTACGTACCAACGACCACACCAACACATAAGCAGAAGGCGAAACCATGAATGCCTTCGCCCCCAAGTGCGTACAGTACCAAAACGACAATCAACGTCGTTAGAGAGGTCAACAAGGTTCGCCCGAGTGTCTGGTTAAGGCTGGTATTGACCATCTCTTCGGTGAGTGCCGGATTCTTGCCGCGAACTTCGCGAATGCGGTCAAACACGACGATGGTGTCGTTCAAGGAATAACCGACGATCGTCAAGAAGGCCGCGATCATCGGCAGGTTGATCTTGAAGTCGACCAGCGCCAAAGCCGGCCCTAATGCGGTCTCGCTCAAGTAGGAAGCGATTGCCACGCTTCCTAGCACGACCAACACGTCGTGGACCAGCGCAGCAACCGCTGCAAAGCCAAATGTGATCCGTTGAAAGCGGAACCAAATATAAGCCACGATCGCAATCAAGCTGAATAGCATCGCCAAAATGGCAGAGCCCTTCATTTCATCGGCGACAGAACTGGCGAAGCTGTTCACCTCTTCAAAATTCGGAGTCGACTCAAGTGATGCCTGCATGTCGTCCAGCGCAATTTCCAAATCGCCGGAATCGACAATCGGACGTGCTTTCAACTCCACCGTCCGATACTGATTCGTATCGCCTTTGCGTTCCACCTCGCCTGCACCAGTGACGGCGAAAAGAGATTCCGGTTCGGGGTACTTGGCATTTCCGTTGTCTTCGATCCGGCTCAAAGCCTGTGAAAATTCCTCGATCACCGTCGCGGGAATCACAGCCTCGTTGAACGTCAGCATAACACTATTTCCGCCGGCGTAGGGATCGGCGGACGTCGCTGTGTCTACTTCCTCTTCGGCATCGACACCTTCAGGATCCGACGACGTGTCGGCCACGACCGTCTCAATCTCACCAAATTGCACGGTCAGCCTTCTCAATTTATGACCGGCGTCGGAAAACGCAGTGGCAACAAGCTCCCTAACATGCTCAGTGTCGTCGTCTGTAGTTCGCAAACGATACTTCGTCGCGGCCGAGGCATCCTGTTCTTCACCGGAAAGCGTTAATCGCTCGAGCGTGATTCCGCTTCCGAACTGGGCTTCCAATGCTTCGCGTGTCGGAGCCAACTCCTGCGGTTCCTCAAATTCAAACGTCACCATCGTTCCACCGCGAAAATCGATATCGAGGTTGTCCTCGCCTCGGGAATAAAGGCTCGCCATGCCGGCGGCGATAAGGGCCAATGAAACGACAAAAGCAATTTTGCGTTTGCCGATGAAATCGAATTTCGTGGCCCCAACAATGCTGAGCATCTTCAATTCGCGAATCCATCGTTTACGCTCACAAATATCGAAGATCAGTCGGCCCACGTATAAGGCCGCGTACATACTCGTCAAGATGCCGATGAACAGCGTGACAGCGAATCCTTTCACTTGATCGGTGCCGATCATGTAGAGAACAACCGCAACAATTAAGGTCGTCACGTTGGCATCAACAATCGTCGAGAACGCTCGGCCAAAACCGTTTTGAATAGCCATCCGCAGGCTGGACCCGCGTTTTGATTCCTCGCGAATGCGTTCGAAGATCAGCACGTTGGCGTCGACCGCCATACCGATCGTCAAAACAAGACCGGCCAAGCCAGGCAACGTAAAGGTCGCCTGAATCAACGCCATCGTTCCCAGAACCAAAATAAGGTTCACCACCAAGCACAAGTCGGCGATCAAGCCGGCAATCATGTAATAGACGGCCATGAATACCAGCACGGTAATCGCGCCGATCATGATGGCGGTTTTCCCTTTGTCCTGAACGTCGGCCCCCAACAGCGGGCTGATCGTGTTCTCGCTGATGGGATTCGGCAAGATTGGGATTTCGAGGGCACCGGCGTTGAGGACATTAATTAACTCGTCGATCTCCGCTTGGGTGAAGTCTCCCGAGATCTGCCCGTTAGAGCTAATGACGTCGTTAATGTTCGGAGCCGACTCGATCTTACCATCCAACAGAATCGCCAAACGCCGTTTGAAGCCGTCGTTGGGATCAGGGCGGTTGTCGCCGGTCAGCGTCTGAAACAGGAAGGCACCACGCGTGTTGAAGGTGAAGGCCACAGCGAGGCTGCCGTTTTCATCAATGATTTGGCGGGCGCTCGTCAGATACTTTCCGGTGACCCGTTCGGTTTCGGGAGTGACTAAGGTCAGCACCTGCGTGACTTCAAATTCTTCATCAGTTTCGGGATCGGACCTGGGAACAACTCGGGCCGCAACCGTCCCATACATGTCAAAGTTCTCATCGGTCACGTCGCGCCACATTGCCGCCACGCGCGTTCCTTGGAACAACTGATCCTCGGTATTCGGAAGCTGTTGCCCCTCGCGGATTAACACATCATGATCGCGCGAGTTCGCCAGAATTTCGAATTCCAGGCTCCCCAGCTTCACCATCAAGCGTTTCTTCTGCTCGACGACCTCCGGATCTTCACCGGGAATGATCACTTCGATTCGATCTGCGCCAACCTGCCGGACGGTCACCTCTTCGGTTCCCGAAGGATTGATTCGGCGGCTAATCGCACCAACCATGCGGTCCATCGACGCCGACACATCTTTGCCGGCCGCCTCGGCGGCTTCGCTATCGACTTGAAACACCAGGTTCGTTCCGCCGGCCAGGTCGATGCCCAAGGGGATCGCCTGCTTGGCCCGTTCGAACATGCTCAATTCGGGTTCGCCGGTTGCAATGCGATAAACGAAGGGTGCCGTTCCCGCCACGATCGTCAGCAGGACGACCCCGATCCTCATGCCCAAGTCTTTCAACTTGAGCGCTTTGGCAATGAGTGCTCCCAAACCAAGCGGCACAACAAAGATCGCCACAATCACGAGGAAAACGGCAAACCCCGATGGCCCACTCGCCTCGGGAGTTGCAGCCGGTGTGTCCTGGGCAATCGTTAGCAGTTGATTCAATCCGTCCATTTTCAATCCCGCTTGTGTTCCAAATGAGGCA
>JANQRQ010000178.1 GCA_028284485.1 Planctomycetaceae bacterium
GACCGGCCCCCAAAATGAGGAATCGCCCCGCTCGCTCAAAAGATGGCGGCAACGACACTTCGATGAACTCCTTCTCACTCAGAATGCGATTCCCCTTAATCACGAGAAGGATACGGAATCGCCCTGTCACAGGATTGCGCCAGTCTTTCTGGTCATTCACATTCGCCGGCAACTGGGGTTCGACTAACTCCCCGACGACAACAGCATCCATCAATGCGATGTCCTCGCTGATCGTCGTCGAAACCGCCGTGCAGAACGGGCAGGCCCTTGTCAGCCGTGGTGTCGCAAGAAGTGCAAAACACCCTAGGAAAACCAGAGCGTTTCCTCGGGATATGCGCCGCATCCCCATCGTTCACCTCAATTGCAGTCTACTTACCGTTCGGTAGACTATACTCGGTTCAAACAGCTGAAACCACTGTTGACTGTCCAACCGAAAATCGATTCCTATGCCTGAACACGCCATCGCGTCGCTGGAGATTCCAAACCCCTTCTTCGAGGGTCGGAATCGAATTTATGTGATTCTGGCTGATCCGATCACATTAATTGATACGGGAATCGCCACTGATCGTGCCTATCAAGCACTCGTTGACGGGATCGAAGAACTCGGTATTGCCATTCGAGATATTGGCCGAGTCATTCTGACGCACAAACATATCGATCACATCGGTAACGCCTGGCGCATCCAGCAGGAATCGAATGCTGAAATCTTCATCCATGAGTCCGAAATGCCGTCAGTCAGCGATGTCGATCCGAAAGGCCAGCGATTTCGAACTCTTGTTCACCAACGATTGATCGAGTGGGGGGCGCCGGAAGAGGCCCTCCCAAAGCCGGAAGAAAACTCGGGATTACATTGGGAGCTTGAATCGGCAACTCCGACCGGCCTCGTCGACGGAGAGACTCTCGAGTTCGAAGATGGTTCATTAGAAGTGCTTCACACTCCAGGACATACCAACGGCTCGATTTGCCTGAAGTATGGACGTCACCTGTTGACCGGCGACCATGTGCTGCCTGACATTTCGCCAAACGTTGGTGGCGGCGATATGCGGCAGAATGGTTTGCTTCGCAAATATCTACAATCCTTGAGCCGAATCGCCGAGATGGATTCGGAAATCGATGAAGCCTATCCCGGACACGGTGCGCCGTTCTCACATTTCGCCGACCGCTGCAAAGAACTAATCGACCACCACGATCAACGATTGGACAAAACGATCGAATTCCTGAGGCAAAGCGGCCCGTTATCCGCCTTTGAAATGGCGAAACAATTGTTCGGAGACATGCAAGACTTCCATGTCGTTCTCGGCTGCGCCGAAGCGCAGGCCCACTTGGAATTCCTTGTCGAAGAGAAGCAAGTCACATGCGAGTCGGGACGCTACAGCGTGCTGAGCTGATTTGTACTGCAGGCCAATCAGCTTGACACGCGTGCCTCGGGCAATTCATAGTCGTGGAATTGCTCGCGAAGCTGAACTTTGCTGATCTTTCCGGTCGCGGTCAACGGGATATCGTCAACAAACGCGATGTCGTCAGGTAGCCACCACTTCGCGACTTTGTCAGTCAAGTAGTCGAACAACTCGGATGCGCTTACCGTCGAATTGTCGATTGGTTTCACGACTAATAATGGACGTTCTTCCCATTTGGGATGAAACTTTCCGATGACCGCTGCCAGCGCAACTTGTGGATGCCCCATCGCCGCATTCTCCAAATCGACCGAACTGATCCACTCACCGCCCGATTTGATCAAGTCCTTGGCGCGATCCGTAATCTGCATGTAACCGTACTCATCAATCGTCGCAATATCTCCGGTATCGAACCAGCTACCGTCATCGACGGCGTTGTCCGGCTCTTTGTAATATCGCTTGACGATCCACGGGCCTTTGACAAGCAAGCGACCAACCGCAAGACCATCGCGCGGCAATTCATTCCCATCGTCATCGACAATTTTCATCGCCACACCGAATACAGGAGTTCCCTGCTTCAGGCGAATGTCGACCTGCCGCTGATAGTCGAATTGCTTCATAAACGGTTTGAGCCGGCAAATCGTGCCGATCGGGCTCATTTCGGTCATTCCCCAGGCGTGGACAACGGTCACCTCGTACTCGTTGTCAAACGATTCAACCACTCTTCGCGGAACAGCAGAACCCCCGACAAATACTTCCTGCAGGTACGGCAGTTGTCTGTCGCTGTCACTCAGATGCGCTAACAACATATTCCAAACTGTCGGCACCGCTGCAGAAATGGTTACCTGTTCTTCATCCAACAGTTCATACAGGCTCTCCCCGTCGAGTTGCGAGCCAGGCAAAACAAGTTTCGAGCCCACCATCGGGCAGGCATACGCGAAGCCCCAACTGTTCGCATGGAACATCGGTACCACTTTGAGCACTGTGTCTGTTGCTGCGAGACCAATCACATCCTTGCAGTTGATTGCATAGGAGTGCAGAAAATTAGAACGGTGTGTGTAGATCACTCCTTTAGGGTTTCCTGTTGTGCCTGAGGTATAGCACAGTGACGAGGGCGTCTCTTCAGGAAATGTCGGCCAATCGAATTCGTCCGGCTCATCCTGAATAAGTGTTTCATACGCCACGGTTTTCGGTAGCGTCGTCGTCGGCATATGAGCTTCGTCGGTGAGCACAATATAGTGCTTGATCGAAGGCAGCTTTTCCTGCAATTGCTCTAACATCGGGACGAACTGCGCGTCTAGAAACAGGATGCTGTCTTCCGCATGATTGATAATGAACTCGATCTGCTGTTCGAACAGCCTCGGATTAACCGTGTGGCAAATGGCTCCCTGGCCGGCGATTGCATACCAGGCCTCGAAGTGGCGAAACGTATTCCACGCCATCGTTGCAATCCTGTCACCAACCTGAACGTCCAACTTACGTAATGCATTGGCAAGTTTTTTCGTTCGTCGCAACGAATCGGCATAGGTATATCGGTGAATCTTACCGTCGTCGACCTGTCGCGTGACGATTTCCACGTGGCCGTGAAATCGAGCAGCGTGCTCTAGGGCAAACGCCAGATTGAGTGGTTCGTCTTGCACAGAAGCGCCTTTAATAGAGTCACGTTTTTTGCGAATCTACCAATCAGGAATTGCGCCCGCAACATGTTTCCAAATTCGATTTAGATGGCATGCGTGAGCGACCGCAAGGTCAGCGAGGGGAGCACCTCGCGCAGAGGCACTGCATCAACCTCAAAGGCCACGGGCGGGCGAAAAGACAGCGGCATATCCGTTCATGCAAACTCGCCATAAGCAACCCGATCGAGATCATGACCGATCGAGGATGGAAGCAAACATTCCAATGATGGCGCCGAATGTGCCGCCGATCAAAAAGCTGATCGCAAGTGTCTGGCTGAGACTTGGTCCCGACTCGCCTTTATTGATTAATCTGAGAATTCCTCCGATCACGCAGCAACCCACACCATATTTGAATGCTGTCGCCAGAATCTGACCAAGGACCGGATCGATCATTACACTTCTTCTCAACAATGGATGTATGTTCCCGCCAACGCATAATGCCTGAAACGCTCATTCACTGAAACAGCGAACGACGACTCGTCAGGCACTGACGACAAACTTTTTCTGTCGATTCATTTCGCTGCTTGCTATCCGCCATTATGACAAACTCACGACGGCTGACACCAGTTCCCCGCCCTCAGACGATCGATCAACTGGCCAATTATCGCGTCATCGGAAGAACGCCTTGCCGTTCATTTGCAATCTCAGTTGCGGGAAGTTGCAGCTGACTCACCAGACAGATACTTCACGAGTACCTGAGGATGATGTACCCTGGAGCGGAATACTCTCCTCCGAGGATATCGCAGATGTTGCCGGCTGGCCAAAACAGGTCGCCTTAACTACGAGCTGCTCGCTTCAACACAAGAATAAGGTTGAATTGTGATGCGTCGAATTCTTGTTTTGGTTTTAGCCACTGGGATAAATCAATGGGTCGGTGACATCACAAATGCCGCATCGCAACGCAACGTGTTGCCATTGATTTCCGGCGATCACAATGTTGGTGATTGCGGCTGCTATCGTAGCCCCGTCGTAGAGACACCTCATGTCCACCAACTCGCGGAACACAGCGTGCGATTTAGCAACGCGTTTACTACAACCACATTGTGCAGCCCTAGCCGTGCGGCCATTTCCTCCGGATTATATACGTATGCAGACGTCCAGACGAAACAGAAATTCGTAGCTGCGGACGAAGAGGATTTTGTTTCGCTATTCAATGGACGTAATCTCGACGGATGGATTGCACGCCGCACGGAGCGCAAAGGGCACGTTGTTGAAGACGGGTTACTGGTCTGCCCCGCCGACGCAGGCGGATATCTGTTCACCGAAAAGGAGTATGCCGATTTCAGCTTTCGATTTGAATTTTGCCTCAGCAAAGCCGCGAACCACGGTATCGCAATTCGTTGCCCGCTCCTCGACCAAAAGCCCGCCTACCAAGGAATGGAAATCCAAATTCTTGACAACGTGGGATATCCAAAAGAATTACGGCCGACCCAGTACCACGGGTCGATTTACGACGTTGTTCCTGCAAAACGAGGAGCGCTAAAGCCGGTAGGAGAATGGAACGCGCAGGAAATAATTTGCCGCGGCAGTCGTGTGACTATCATCGTTAACGACATGGTCATCGTCGATTACGATCTTTCCCAGATCACGGACCCTGAATTGCTAAAGACACATCCGGGGCTGCGAAGAACGAAGGGGCATATTGGCCTGCTGGGCCACAATAGCCGCGTGGAGTTTCGACGACTGCGAGTTAAGAAATTATAGAATTCGATGCCGATTCGGCTTTTGGAACGTACTGCAGGATCTAACGATACCTCGTATGCGATCGATCCGTTCAATACGCAGCACTTAACACCGACTCGAGATTTAAGCGAATGAACAATATGGCACCATTTTCACAATCAGTTCGATTGAGTCGCTGTATCGGCATTTCGATCGTGCTCCTTGAATTGACCTTTCTCACTACCATTTGCCAAGCCAAGTCGCCGAACTTCGTTGTCATCCTGACTGACGATCAAAGTTGGGTTGGATCATCGCTCACAATTGACCCCAACGATGAGCGTACCCGTAGCGATTACTATCGAACGCCAAACATTGAACGACTTGCCAAACTCGGGATGCGATTTACTCGCGGCTATGCTCCGGCACCGTTTTGTTGCCCGACACGTAGGAGCCTCGTGATTGGGCAAACTCCCGCAAAGCATATCTACCAGAAAGACCAGAAAAACTGGACGACAAATTACCGCAGGCAACTCAGCCTTCCACGCATGCTTAAGGCGGCGAACTCTGCTTATCAAACCGCGCATTTTGGAAAGTGGGATTCCCGGTTCGACGAAGTCACCCCGGAAGAGATGGGATACGATGTCAGCGACGGGTTGACAGGAAACGGAACGGGCGGAGGAAAAGGAAGTGGCGGACCGTCTGCGAAAGACGATCCGAAACTGATCCACGCGATCACGACTCGCGCCATGAAATTCATGGAAGAGCAGGCGAACGCCGAAACCCCATTCTTCGTGCAAGTCTCGCACTATGCCGTACACCTCGACATCTTCTACCGTCAAGACTCTCTCGACGCCGCTCGCAGGTGGGATCCGGGCAAAAAACACACGATGCCCGAGTTTGCGGCCATGACCAGCGATGTTGATGCAGGGATCGGTACGCTTCTCGACAAGATTGCAAACCTCGGGATTCGCGACAACACCTACATTTTCTTTCTGTCGGATAACGGCGGCCGCCTCTCCATGCCGGGACAACCGGAAGCCGACTTCCCCCGCAATTACCCGTTGCGTGAGGGAAAGGGCACCATGTACGAAGGCGGCATTCGCGTGCCGTTTATTTGCATTGGTCCTGGTATCGAAACGGGAAGTATCAGCCATGTTCCGGTGACCGGTTTGGATTTGTTTCCGACCATGGCCGACCTCGCCGGCTTTCCTGAAGAACTGCCAGCATCCCTCGATGGCGGAAGTTTGACCAACGTCTTTCGAAAACGAGGCGGCGGCACGGTCGAGCGTGCCCAGCCATTTCTCCTGTTCCATCACGCCGTCGCGCGCAAAGCACAAACGGCAATTATGCAGGGCGATTTCAAGCTGGTCAAAACCTGGGATGGTAACCGTTTGGAGCTATTCGATTTATCAAACAGCCCAAGCGAGGACCATGACCTTTCTCGATCTCTCCCGGAGAAAACTCAGGAACTCCACGATTTCATGTCTGAGTTCCTTAACGATGTCGGAGCAGAAACTTCCAGAACCACGACCAAAGATCAACAAAGGCTCGACCGAGCCAATCTGGATGAACCACAGAACGCTGATTCGGTCGTCAATACACTCTCGAGCGCCGCACAGGCGATGCCGACCCCAATTGGTACCGGTGGCGGTCTGAAGATGTTTTATGACAACCGCATGTATCCACAGGCCGTTGCGCTTGGCACTACGGTTTACATTGTCTGGCGGGGCGAAGACGGGCTGCCTTATCTTGCAGCCTATAACAGCCAAGACAGAACAGTTACGCGATCCCAGATGTTACTTGCGAATTACGAAGGTGAGATCAATTTCAAGAAATTTCGCAACGACCATCATTATGCCCCGGTTATCTGGTCCGACCAGAATGAGCACCTGCATGTTCTTTGCGGTTGCCATAATTCCCCCGGATTGCATTTGATTGCCACGAATCCTCGATCAACCGATACCTGGATCACCGGCCCGACATTCGATGAATCTTTGTCGTATCCCAAAGTGCATCACGTCCTCGGGAATCGGACGCTCATCTACTATCGACACACTGGCCACCTCGGTCGGTGGCAATACCGGATTTCCGGTGACGGTGGTTACACGTGGAAGCAACCGGCGCGTACTATCGTCGACTTGAATGCACAACCCCACGACGCCGAGTATGCCGCCCACGCCGGCTCCTACAATACGACCGCCGTCAGCGCCGACGGAAATCGGCTGCATGTCGCTTTTATTTGGAAAGTCGAAGATCCCGTCTTCAACACTCGCTACAAAGCGTTCTTGCATGACCACACTCAACGGTACAACCTGTATTACGTCGTCGTTGACCTGACGAACGGAACTGCTACAAATATTGACGGAAGGCCGGTCGAATTGCCGCTTCGAAAGTCGACTGCTGATGCGCATTGCCTGGTTTGGGATACCCAGGAACGTGTCGCAGCCGTCGGACCTGCGATCGCCCTCGATTCGCAAGACCGCACTCATTTCATCCTACCGATTTCTGAAGCAAATCCTCACGCTGGTCACTTTTATCACGTGTGCTATCGCGATAAGTCTTGGCGCAAAACACCGATTACGGAAACTTTACATCCGTTCAACGCCAGTCACGTGCAGATCAATGACGACGGGACACTGCATGCTTTTCTCATCGCAGGCAACGATGCCGACATTGTGGAGGAAGGTATGGATGAATATGGTTGGGGACAGCGTGCCGAATTATGGTCTTCCGATGATGACGGCCAGCACTGGCACTTCAAACAAGATTTGACGCCATCAACAAACCGACGGTATCAGAGTATTCAATTCGTCTCCGATGCAATGAAAACGAGTATCGACGATGTCATCCTGTTCTATGGCTGGAGTCATACGCACGGCCCCGGGACGGCTTACCTGTGGGACGGAAGACCGGGACAATAAGCAGCTCATAAGACTTTTGGATTGAACTCATTGCAGTTTTTACCAGAACTCTCAACCTTCCAGGCGTTCTTTAAGAAACAAGGCAATTCGCGCAACGTCTCGGGGCCATGCTTCCCCCGCAGTCGTAAGAACGCAAATCCCCGGTTGATGCGGCAAGGAGGAGGGTTCTCGTCATCCGGTAACTTGTCGCAACTCTGATGTGCGCACGCAGCGGAATTTGACGTTTCAATAATCGAACGGAGCGCACTGACTGTCCCTGAGACAAATCCTGAGTTCCGACAAATCAGAACTCGCACCATCGACTCGATCGCATTGTGGAATCAGACGACTAATCGTCCTATCATTATCGACTAGAGCTGTTTACTTTTTCTGGTGGGCGTTTCTGGAACGTGGGAGCCAGCCATCATAGAACCGAACGCGATTGCCGCGGCAACAAGTCAGCGTAATACGCTGTAAACCTTCAGCTGCTGCTTTTGACAACAATCGGCCAACCCGCTACTCTTTGGGAAGAACAGATCGCTGTGGATTTTTCTGGCTCACGATGGGCAACTGCACAGCGTAGGCAATGATCGCCCCTGTTGAGTGTGCGCGCTCTCATCAGGGGTTTTTCTATTTCAGGAGGCGAAGGATGAGAATTAGCAATTCGTTGGGATTCGTTTGCATCGTAGTTTTCGGCATCGCAGTGCTATCCGTGTTTCGATTCAACTCGGCCGTCGCGACCAATGCCGAGAGCCAGATTCGTTCGACCGACCCTCCTCAGGAGAACCCTGTCGCGCCATTTATGCGAGCGAAATTGACCGCGTCCCAGAAAGTGCTAGAAGGACTTGTCACCGAAAGCGCGGAGAAGGTGAAAAAGGGTGCCGAAGAAATGTTCGTTATGAGCAACGCCGCTGAATGGAAGGTCATTCAAGGACCAGTCTACTCTCAATACAGTGCTGAATTTCGAAGGACGACAGAGCAACTGATTGATTCGGCCAAGAAAGGTAATATTGACGCAGCCGCGTTGAGCTACATGCAGTTAACGATGAATTGCATCGGCTGCCACAAATATGTGAAAGAAACCAGCGTCGTTCAAATCGACCTGGATACCGACACTTTCAGTTTGAACCTTGAGAAATAGCCTGGATGGCTCGAATTCGAACGTTGGTCTGATCGTTCAGACCAACGTTCAACGAACAGTAACCGCGCCACTGATCCATATCGCGGTGCATTGAATCAAATTGGAATCAAGACAACGTCGGTGGTTATTGGATACTCCTGTCAGTCAGCGCTCCGGACAGACAACTTCCAGCCAACAGCACTTGACACATTAATCTTATCAACCACGAGGACGGGACAATGGGTCTGCAAGAAAACGCCAAGAGCGAGACCGTCAGCCGGCTTGCGCTTCGCGATCCGGTCACAGCAAATGCCGATGATTCGATTCGCTCAGCGATTGAGCGTATGCGAAGCCAAAAAATTGGTTGTACGGTCATTATCGACGAAGGCAACAAACCGGTCGGCATGTTCACAGAAGGAATGTTGACTCCGCTTCTAGCGAAGAACCCAGCCGTCGTTGATGAACCGATTCGCAACCACATGGCAGACCGCTGGCCGTGGGTTCGGATCACTGACCCCATTTCCGACGTGATTGATGCCTTACAGACCAAAAACATTCGATTCTTGTGTGTCGTTGACGAAAACGACAAACTCGCTGGCTTGGCCGGTCAAAAAGGGATTATGGAATATGTTGCTGACCATTTTCCATCTCAGGTGATGGTACAACGCATCGGTGGTACGCCTTATCCACAGCAACGAGAAGGAGCCTGACGATGGCCGATCAAAAAACGCCGCAACCAGAGGAGTTTCAGGATCCGCTCGAAAACTACGATCCTGAAATTTACACCGATCCCCTTGAACGGGCTTTGGCTGAACAACAGGTATCCGCTATTCAGCATCAACCTTATGCGAGCGTCTCACCGGAGACGACAGTCGCAGAAGCCGTCGCTCGCCTATCAGAAATGCAAGTCGCTTGCCTGCTTGTTGAAGAAGAGGGCAAGCTAGTCGGCGTATTCTCCGATCGCGATGCCCTCGACAAAGTTTCGCTAGAGTTTAACGATATCAAGGACCACCCGGTTCGCGATGCCATGACGTCAGACCCCATCTACGTTTATGAACACGACTCGGCGGCCGCCGCTTTGTCGGTCATGGCGGTCAGCGGCTATCGGCACGTTCCAGTCGTCGACATAGACCTTAACCTCGTCGGAATTGTCAGTCCTCAACGAGTTACCGCGTTTCTGCAGCAATATCTTGCCGAACCGGCCGAATGAATCGACGTTTTCCGAGCATCATTGGAACGCCTCTAGCAACGATGCCTCACATGTCACTCGTCGCGAGACTGGTGACGAATGGCGTTGCTGTGATTCGCCCGTGTTGATGCAGTCGTTCAGCCACAATTCTGAACCGAACGGTTAGTGCCCTGATGAGAACAGGTTAGTTGGCATTTCGTCATACGAACACACAGCGAAGAGGGTTTTCAAATCTCGCAACTTCCCGGTATGCAGGATGGAAAATCATAACCCGAACAATGACGCGCTTCATGAACGCGATGAGCAAATTCGCGCCATCCTCAATGCGGTCACTGATGCGATCGTCGTGATTGATCGAAAAGGCCAGATCATCACGGTGAACCCCGCGACGGAACGAATTTTTGGCTACACGCAAGAAGAACTCATTGGGGCAAACGTCACTATTTTGATGCCAGCCCCTTATTGTGACGAGCACGGACAGTACATTCGCAACTATCTCGACAGCCGCGTGCCGAAAATCATCGGCATCGGCCGCGAATTGGTGGGGCAACGCAAAGACCAGACGACGTTTCCCATCGACCTGACAGTAAGCGAGGTCGATCATCTCGGAATGTTCACCGGCATAATTCGTGACATTACGGAACGCAAACAGACTCAAGAGCGGTTATTGCAATCCGAACGGTTATCCGCGATTGGCCAGGCAATTGCCGGGCTGGCCCACGAAAGTCGAAATGCTCTTGCACGCATTCAAGCCAATCTTCGGCGATTGGCACGCCGCGTCAATAATCAACCGGAACTCGTCGAACTGATCGACAACGCGTTGCAAGCACAAGAAGACATCCGGCAATTGTTTGAGGACGTACGCCAATACGCAGCACCGATGCATCTGAAAATGCAGTTTGCCGATTTGGGCGAACTGACGGCCCAGGTGTGGGACCAATTAAAGGTCTCACGTCGCGGCAGAGAATGCACGTTGGAGCATCACCTGAACAATCTTGATCTGCGTTGTGAAATCGATCGATTCGCCATCGGCAACGCAATCCGCAACATCTTTGAGAATTCGCTATCAATATGCGATGACCCCGTGCACATTGCCGTAACGTATTTCATGGACCAGCATGACGCTCGAGACATGATTTGTATGTGCATTCACGACAACGGTCCGGGCCTCCAGCCTGAGCAAACCGAGCGCGTGTTTGAGCCGTTTTATACGACCAAAACGCAAGGAACAGGTTTGGGGCTCGCTATTGTCAAACGAACGCTCGAAGCCCATCATGGTTCTGCCGTTGTTGGTCATCGTAAAGGTGCCGGCGCGGCATTCATTCTTTGTATGCCGAAAACACAACAATGACACTTTCTCTTAAAATCGCAATCGCCGACGATGAGCCGGAGATATTGGCCGATCTGGAAGAAACTCTTGTGGAATTGGGCCACACGGTTGCCGTTCGCGCACGCAATGGCGTGGAATTAGTTGACCAATGCCATAACAACCCACCCGATCTTGTCATTACCGACATAAAGATGCCTGTCAAAGACGGGTTGCAGGCCATCTCCGAGATTCGGCAACATCACCCCGTCCCCATTGTCATTCTCTCGGCATACCACGACTCGGATCTCATCAAACGCGCGCTCGACGAACACGTCTTAGCGTATCTCGTCAAGCCGGTTAACGACGAAAGTCTGCAAACGTCGATTGAGTTGGCTGTCCGCCGATTCAAGGAGTTTCAAGCCCTTCAATCACAAACGGCGGATTTGCAGCAAGCGCTCGAGGATCGCAAAGTCATCGAGCGAGCCAAAGGCGTTCTCATGAAACGGGCCGAACTTAGCGAAGCGGATGCATTTCGCAGGCTTCAACTGCTGTCCAGTCAGAAAAACAAGAAAATGATCGAAATTGCCCGTGCAATCATCGAAGCGGAAGAGGCATTTGAGAGCTAGTTGTAAAGCCCCGTACTGAGAATCTCGAACGAGACTCGATTTCGATTAACAATGCCGTTGACAGTTTTTTCGTAACAACCTATTGTTAGGAAAGTCGCTTATGAATGGCGACAAAACGATTGGGTAAGACACCCTTTTGGCCGGAACAAAAACCGGTCGAAAGGGTTTTTTTATTGGCAATGGTAGCCCCGCCATTGGTCGACCAGCACCAGGTGGGCGTGTGTGTTTTTGCATATGACAAAGGACTAATGAAATGCACTCCGCCATTCTCACCAAGAATGTACCGAGAAAGGCCCAGGTCGATTCTTCGACCGACGATTCGACCAAGACCAAGATTGAGCGTGCATTGGGTGCCGTTGGGCACTATGGACTTCGAGAAATCCAAGTCCGCTACAAGGACGGCGAAGCTCTTCTGGAAGGGTATGTTTCCACGTACTACCTCAAGCAAATGGCGCAATGCGCGACATTGGCCGTTCCCGGTGTAAAATCCGTCAAAAATCGAATTACCGTTCGGTAACGCCATCGCCACGGCTTGTCGTTGCTCGCCATGACACCGTCCGTGGCATTCGGACAACTTAACGATTGACATCGTTTCCATCGTCAGATTACGATTTAGTCAGTACAGCATTAACGATAGATGCTGAACCTGGGCAAAGACAGCCCGTTGTTGCGGCCACCCGCAGCAGCGGGTTTTTTTTGTTTGAACATATTTTCAAATGACAAACCGTTTGTGATGAATCGGTGAAACGCTTTCATGGAAGGTCGTCGATATGAACTGCAGTACAACGAACAACACACGAAACAATGAGGTCGCTTCAACTGACCAGCGGGGCGAAGCACCGGACAAGGTATCCTTGAGGGTCGCACGGCTAACGGACGCTCAGATTGCACATTTGTCGCGAAAAGATTTAGTGCAACTGATCCTTTCAGTCGACTTCGCCTTCGTTCCACCAGATTTCGAACAACATCTCTCGTTCGGCGACCGTCAAGCATTAGAAAAACTAGCTCATTTGGCTCGCCGATGCTGTCGACACCAGGTTACTGAAGATGCCCAGCGTTTGCATCCGCCTGGCGATCTTGATGAGGACCTAAGTGAAATTTCATCGGGGGTTTGGAGGCGTTAGTACCACGCCGATTCAATGGTCGACATTCAAAGACGAATGCTCAATTCCTTGACAGTACAGTCCAAGACGGGGGGAAGCTTGTGCTCATTTTGGCGAGACGGAAACTCGAATCGATCATCGTCGATGGTAATATCGAACTGACAGTGCTGGAAATTTCCGGCAACCGAGTCAAATTGGGTGTCAAGGCGCCAAGAGAGGTTACGATTCGGCGGAGTTGCAACAAGAACTCAAAATTGGAACATCTGCCTGTTGCGCCAACTCGCGATGCAGAATCTGTGAACCGTAATCTTGCATCAACGTCTTCGAAGTCGTCTTCGATGTCAGTCCATTGCTAACGGCTTGATCGCCACCCCTTCCTATCCGTCGATCATGGCCCGATCTGCATTCGTCGTTTTGACGCTGGTATTTCCGCAGCGCAACGCCACGGAAAAAGCCACAAGGTGTCAAGCATTTGTCGAGAAACTTCTTCGACGGAGTGACTGAGCGGCAGCATGCTGCTGACAAGCCCGGCCTTGCTGCGATGCACGACTTTAAGAGTCGGATGCGCTATTTTCTCGAGCACTGATTAACTGCTCGGTTGCATGGGCGATGGCGGCATCGCGCCCGGTTGCACTCGGGGCGAATTCTTCCAGGTTGGACCAGATTTCGGCACGTTCCGCCACATTGGGACGATTTGGGAGAACTTCAGCCTCTTCAGTTGCGCTAGGACTCGATTCGTCCTCAGCAACTGTCTCTACGTCGTCAGCGTCCGAGTCCACTGGTTGAAGCTTCGCGGTTATTGATTCCACGATGTCTTCCAACGACTTCGTTAACACGTCGAAGTCCGTCAATTTTGCGGGCAATTCAACGGAAGAGGACATATATGCGGGAATACCATACAGAAGCGCCCACCAGGTTGATTGCACTCGTGAGAATGCATTTTCATGGGCTTCATCCAAGAGGCGCTTTAAGTCAGCTCCCGGCAATTGGAATTCATAAGGAAGTCGATTTACAGGAAGAGTCTCCCAGTTTCGCTCCGTCATCGAGACATAAGTCCCAACGGAATTGTCGATCATTTGATAACGACGCGTAACGGATTCGGCTACTTCACCGGAACCAAACGGCGTCAAGAGATCGACGACGAATCGCGCTGATCGTTCACCTATTTCCGCCACATCAACATCGACCGAAAGTGAACCTGACTCGCCAGTTTCGCTACTCGTGCTCGAAGATGTCGACCATTTGCCGATGATCGGCATATTAAGAGACCGATCGCCCCCGACTAAGAACTCATAAATGGTATCTCCACCGGAGACCCGGTCCCATGATCCGTTGGCAGTGGTATCGAGATAGAAATAGCTGTTGTTAAATAGTCCTAAATCATCAATGCTGTCGCCGTTCCAATCGCCGACAATTGGAACCGGGGCGCTCATATCGCCGCCAATGTTCAAGAAATTGATCGTGTCACCGCCAGCTACCCGATCCCAGGCACCATTTCCAGTCGTATCGAGATAGAACAAACCATTGTTGTACAGGCCAATATCGTCGTCCCCATCACCGTCCCAGTCACCAACAACCGGCTTCGGGATGCTGAGGTTGCCCCCAATATTGAAGAAACGAATGGTATCTCCCCCGGATACCCTGTCCCAAACTCCGTTCCCGGTCGTATCGAGATAGAATAGGCCATTGTTGTACAAGCCGACATCATCTGTCCCGTTGCCATCCCAATCACCAATGATTGGCACCGGAACACTCAAATCACCGCCAATATTCAGGAAACGAATCGTATCCCCGCCGGATACCCTATCCCAGCTTCCATTGCCGGTTGTATCCAAATAGAAATATCCGTTGTTATAAAGGCCCATTTCGTCGTTCCCATCGCCGTCCCAATCGCCGACGATTGGTGTGGCGACATTTCTGAGAACTCGCTGACCGAAATCGTAAATCATGTCGCCGCCGGAAACTTTGTCCCAAGCACCGTTCTCTGTCGTGTCCAAATAGAAGAACTGCGATTCCCGGCTAACTCCAATCTGATCCGGATTTGTGATCCCGGCTGCCGCTAGTATCGCCTCCCCGATGGCCAGCATATCAACCCGCAGGAAATCCAGATTCGTATTGACGACATTGTCATTCTCATCGTCACCATCATTAATCGTTGTCGCTGTCGACCTGATTACGTCTCGGACCTCATTGAAGGTCAACATCCGCCCGAGGTATTGGTTTGACAGTTGCTGTATGAGTGCAGTAATCCCGGCAATATGCGGTGTCGCCTGACTTGTACCGTGGTATGTCACAATGCCACCGCTTTGGTTGGCGCCGGTTATACCAGCTCCAGGTGCGAAAATATCCAGCAAGGTACTGTGGCGTTGCGTGAAAGGTGTGATTCGATCTGCATCCGTGGTGTTTGCAGTCGCGCCACTGCTGTAACTCACACCTCCAATGTTTTGGTCGTAAACAGCGCCGACCGACAAAACATTCGGGTCTGCCGACAAGCTGTTGACCCCCTGCACGCTTCCCACGGAATAGAATGAGTTACCCGATGCGACAGCGGTCACAACGCCCATTGCCGCCAGGGCCGAATACTCATCGGAAAACCCGACGTTGGTGAAATTCTGAACGTTCCCGGAACCGATCGACATATTGACGCTGACAATGTTGTACTGCGCCTGATTGTTAACCGCCCACTGTAGCGCTTGCTCGATGTCACGATTGGTCGCCGATCCGCTGTTGTCGGGAAAGACTTTCAGCGCAATGATATTTACACCCGGCGCCATTCCCGGATAGGTCGCATCGCTCGATCCGACAATGCTGGCCACGTTGGAACCATGCCCGTTGAAATCGCTTGCATTCGGATCATTCCATCGCGAAAAATCGTACTGAAACACAATACGATCTGCGATGCCGTTGCTGTCGTTGTCAGGCCCGAAGAACGGATGATTTAAATCGATACCCGTATCAATCACGACAACGGAATAGCCTGTCCCATCGATACCGGCGAACCGCGGATCATTACGAAACGTGTCAAGGTTGATGATCCCGTACGACTCATCGGTCTGCGGGACAATCCCACCTTGGCTGACTGCGCTGATATCACTGGGCCAGAGAGTGACGAAACTCTCGGAGTCGGTATTGGAACTCACCTGCACGCCCAGATCCTGCAGGCGAGCAATCGTCTCATCGGAAAACGCTTCGGGAAAGGACTCCGTTTCAGTATCGAGAGCGGAACTAAGATCCGGCAAAACGGCCGAAAGTAACGTGCGATCTTCCAATTGCTCCGATGCCATTAACGGATATTTCGCGCTACGTCGATGACGCCGTGCATGGCAACTCACGCGCCAAAGTCGTGATTGCAGCAGTTGCATAATCGTATGTCGCAGCATCACCGTATTCCCGCTTGCCCTCACCGCTTATTGTAGCAACATCCCACTAATGGTCGTAAAGTGCTAGGCAGTTTTCCACGTCGAATTCATACTTGCCGCGTCAATGAAGAAACCCCGGGCCGAACAATTATCCCTCTATTTCTCTGTTCGAGATTTACAGTCGACGAGAGACTCAAACAGTTACAAGTCAATTTATCGTTTCAATCCGCAAACTGGATGTTATCCAAGTCAGTCTGTACTTTAATATTCTAGAGTGAAGACTCCCCGTGACAATCGGGCAGCTATCGATCGTCACCGCATCCCGACTCGCTCCTTTGGCATTCCTGTGGCCAATCCACCGAATTGGTCAACTGTACACATAACATACACAATTCGCTGCAAAAGAATTGATTCTACTGGCCGGTACTCGTGATGAGATCAAACGCCATGCACAAGTCTAGCATAATCGTGCCGTTAGTCGTTGCCTTGCTCGGCAAGTATCTTTTGAATCCCTCGAACGCGGCAGACTCCGTCACGGCCGAGATGCCGAAATACAACGTGCTGTTCATCATTTCCGACGACTTGACGGCGACTGCTCTGTCCTGTTATGGCAACGATGTCTGCCACACACCACACATCGATTCGATTGCAGAACGCGGGACTCGCTTTACCCGCGCCTACTGCCAAGGGACTTATTGCGGACCATCACGCGCATCATTTCTTTCCGGGTACTACCCACATGCCACCGGCGTGTTGGGATACAAAAGTCCGCGTCCCCAAATCGGCGATCGTGCGACGTGGCCGCAGCACTTCATGAACAACGGGTACCATACAGCGCGGGTTAGCAAGATTTATCATATGGGCGTGCCCGGTGGCATCGAAGATGGCGGCGACGGCGCGGACGACCCGGCGTCATGGAACGAAAAATACAACAGCCCCGGACCCGAATGGAAAGCGCCAGGAATTGGTGAAACTCTCGAAAGCAACCCCGATGGAAAAAAACCTGTCGTCGGTGGCAATACGTTCGTCGTGGTCGAAGCCGATGGCGATGATTTAGTGCACTCGGACGGTAAGACTGCCGCGAAGGCTGTCGAGCTCATTCACGAACTTAGGGACCGGCAATTCTTCCTGGCTGTCGGTTTCGTACGACCGCACGTCCCATTCGTTTCTCCGAAACCCTACTACGAGCCGTTCCTGCCTTACAGCAAAATGGTGTTACCGGAAAAACTTACCAACGATTGGGATGATATCCCTAAGCCCGGCATCAATTATAAGACAAGCGTTAACATGAAAATGGATATCCGCCGACAGAAGAAAGCAATCGGCGGATACTACGCGTCCGTGTCATACATGGACGCACAAGTCGGAAAAGTCCTTCATGCACTCGAAGCTGAAGGGCTAACCGACAACACGATCGTCATTTTCACCAGCGACCACGGCTACCACTTAGGCGAACACGACTTTTGGGCCAAAGTCAGCCTGCACGAAGAATCCGCGGCCGTTCCCCTGATTATTAGCGTGCCGGGCCGACGGCCAAGTGTTTGCCATTCTCTTACCGAGCTAATTGACCTCTATCCGTCGATTTCCCGAATCTGCGACTTGAAGATTCCTGCACGAATTCAGGGCAAAGATATCTCACCTATGCTGGATGACCCGAACTACGAAGTGCGCGATGCTGCATTTTCGGTCGCGCCGTCTCGCAAAGGTTTTCTACTCCGTGAGCGGGACTGGGCCTACATTCAATACCAGGAAGACGCTTCCGGCGGGATCGAATTATTTGATATGCGAAACGATCCGCTGCAATACGCCAACCTCGCAAGCGACCCCAAATACGCGTCGTTAGTCGAGAGATTTCAATCCGATCTTACAAACAAACTTAAGGAGATCCGGACCAACGACCTGAACCTCAAATGATCAAAATGCCTCACGATCCCTATTCCAGCGGATGTCGATACTACTGGAACTGACTCAGTGGCAATGTCTGCGGAAAACCGATGAATTGATCTTCGGAATTTGGATTCTCCGCATCAAAGTGAAGCCGCCACATCTCAAAGGTGACAGTTCCCTGTGCGCGGTCAACAATGACAACACCGTGCCCTGAACCCTTGTGATGCGCGATATCTTCGGGAGACAAATCGGGGCGCACCCGGAGCACATTACTCCCCTTTTCCGGGTTCGCCGCCGCCAAAACCGTAATTCGATTCCCTAATCCATCGAAATACCGACCCGTCCAATCCGGCGAGCCCGGGACGTGGTTTTCACCAACTTCGTCGGGCCACCATGCACGTGGAAATCCGTTTGATGTTCCGGGCACCATGAAGGCCGTCGCAGCGTCTTCCCATTCATCTAAACCGTGCACAATGAGTGATCCCAGGTGTTGATCGCCGTGCAGCATGATTGCCTTAGCAGGTTGAATAGCTTCCAGTGCCCGCCTGCGACCTGATTGCGGCCAACCGTTGCAATCAAGATCAATCACGCTTCGATTCAACTCTCGGCCGGTGTGAGTCGATGCCTTGCAGAAAATCGTCTGTGAACAAACCAATCGAAGGTCGGCATCCCGGCTTGGGGTGGCCCATCGCTTTAAGAAAGCTTCCTGCCGCTTCCCCAGTAACTCGGCTCCGACGACGTCGAGTTTCACCGGATCACGCCCCCTTCGACCTCGCTGCAAATCCTCCGGAAGAATTGACCCCGGCCCCGACTTGAATTTGCGGTCTTCGATGATGGCCAGGCTGACTCCGCCGTATCTCATTTCCGTAAAGTAGACTTCTATTCCGCTTTCACATGGTTCCGGGTCAATCGGGTCGGGCAGGTGGGCAACCTGAGTCCGCTGGATCGCATTGACCCAAGCAACTGGCATCAAAAATCCGCCCTGCTCGAATCCTTTGCCGTCACTCGACTCGGGCAAGGCACGCCCGCCATGACCCCAAATATTCCCTTGAAAGACGTCATGATCGTCCGGAATGATAACGCTCGGGCGATCTTTAAGCACGTCACGCCACGACCAACCAAACTGCCAGTACTTACGAAGGTAGTCGAGCATGGCCTCTTTGGTTTCAGCCGTACGGGCAACACCGAATCCGCCATGACTCTCATAGATCTGATCGCCGGCGAAAAAAACAATGTCCGGGTTTTGAATCAACACGTTTTGCGAAATGCGCCGATTCGGAAACACCTCGCCATGATCACATGAGAAGACGGCAATCTTCAGCTTGTCAGCATCATGAGGGTCACGCCGAATTGTGCCGCTCCAAAAATGGTCGTCGCCCGACCATTTGTATCGAACGCGATAGTTCACATCCGACGAATCGTCCCAATTGGTCACACGAAATGTCGCCGTCCGCGATAGAGTATCGATTGGTGCCTCTGCAATTTCACGCCACTCGCCATTCGCCTGCTGAATCTCCAATCGGGCCGTGTGCTCATCATCCGATCCGATCGGCGGGAAAAGTGCCGTCAGTTTCACAATCTGCCGACTCAACGTGTATTGCGACCACAAAATGGGACCAAATGTCTGCTCAGGATGCTCTTCAAGGCTCGAACCGATGACATTCCAATCCCGAAATCCCCAATCTGCGTTCACCGTTCGCCCTGAGGCTGAACTTGTCAAAGCGATATTGCCAGTGATCTCTTCCACGAGCGTGGTCCGAAGCTGTATGGTCGTCTCATCCTCGCCAGTTGACTTTGCACTGAGTGTCGCTTGCCAACGATCCCCCTGAGAGCTGACGACCAATGTCAATCGGACCGGCTGGTCCAACGAAATCGTTTCTTCACTGACGGCCTCTCCACATATCAAGCGCCCGTCACCACGAACTCCCGCTTCGACGCCGGACGTCGGATGGACCAGGGCATTCCGATAATTGTCCAAGGCGCCTCGTATGCCAAATTGAAATCCGCCCCATGTTCGCAACAATCCCGCCTTGCCCGGACGATTCGCTAGCCGCACGGTAACTTCGGTTTCGAAACCATCAGATCTTCCGATCAATTGATGAGTCAGCAGATGCAACGTTCGGTTGGCTCCCGCGGTCCCGATGACTTCGCCATCGTTAACTCTCCAATGTTGTAATGGGTTGGCCCAATACTCCGGACCGACCCAAACTCTCGTGCCGGCCCAACTGCTGGTGAATTCGGCCGCGCTCGTCTGTGATACTTGTGCTCGCGCGTCGCAGGTGATAGCAACAAACATCACTGCGGTGATGACAACAGGCAAATCGGCAAACCAGTTTTCATAGGGGCGCAATGCATCTCGATCACGCGTTCGTCGCCCGTTTCTCTCCGAATTCATGTGCTTGCATCCTCAGGCTCGAAGCAATCTGCCTCATTGTAGCGCCAGTTATTGACACGCTTGTCGACTCGATGTTTCAGCAAATCTTCTTCGCCGAATGGTTGCAGCAAACTCTTGAGTGACTCGGCGTCCTCGATTTCCGTGTCTAGCCAGATTGGCCAATGCTCGCTCTCGAGAATCACCGGCATTCGATCATGAAATTCCGACATCATCGCGTTGGCAGGTGTCGTAATAATCGTGCACGATTCAAACGGCTCCCCTTCTTTACTCCAACGATCCCACAGACCCGCAAAACACATCGGGCGGCCTTGATCTCGATAGACGTAGAACGGTTTTTTGTCGTCGAAGGCATCGCTGTCCGGTTTGGGCCATTCGTAGAAACCGGCCGCGGGGATCAAGCATCGTTTGCGGCGAAAAGGAACTTTATAGGTGCCACTCGTATCAACGGTTTCCGACTTCGCATTGATCGTATTGAACCGAATCGTCGGCGTCTTCGACCAGGAGGGAATCAGTTTCCACTGCAGCGGAACGAGTTCCGGCCCATCCGCAGCCGCACGAATGCCAAGTATGCGTTGCGTCGGCGCTGCGTTATATCGGGTGTGTAGTTTTTCGTATTCGATTTGGGGCATTCGCAAAATGTCACAGATCTCGGCCCATTGTTGGGGAGTTAGTCGCTGATTGAATCGCCCACACATATTCGCCTACCGAAAATCACGGGATGGAATGTTGATGTCCGCAAGTGCCGTTGAAAGATCTTCCAACCGATCGGTCATAACATGAATCACTCCCTGCTCGCGCTGCAACAAACCGGAAGCCAATAACGCCGACGAGGTCCGCGCCACTTGACGAAATCGGTTCCACACATCAGGTCGAATAATCAGGTTGGTCGTCCCTGTTTCGTCTTCCAACGTAACAAATGTAATCCCGTTTGCAGAGCCTGGATGCTGTCGAATCAAAACCAGACCCGCCACACGGACGCGGCGATCTGGCGGATACGTTGCCAGACCACTTGCCGGAATAACCTTCCGCTTTTGTAACTGACCACGAAATGCTTGTAGTGGATGAGCACGCAGTGACAAACCAACGGTCCGGTAATCGTCGATCACATTCTCTTGAAGGCCCATCGGAGGCAGACGAATCGCCGGCTCACCACCTACCTGCCCATCAAACAGCGGTTGTTTTTGCTGACTGGGAACGGCATGCCACAAAGCCTGGCGCCGATTTACCGCCAAAGAACGAAACGCATCCGCACGAGACAACCGAGAAAGAATCCCCGACCCCAACCCCGTCCGATGACGGAAATCTTCAAACGACGCGAATGGCCCACCGCGACGGCAAGCACATATGTGCTCGGCTGCGGCGGTGGGCATTCCTTTGATCATGCGGAAGCCCATTCGCAAGGTCGACTCGCCATTTGAATTCGGTTCCAGCGTGCAATCCCAATCGCTGAAACCAACATCGACCGGGCGGACTTCGACATCGTGCCGGCGAACGTCGCTGATCAGTTGGGCCGGTGCATAAAATCCCATCGGTTGACTGTTCAACAATGCCGCCGTGAAAGCCGCCGGGTAGTATCGCTTCAACCAGGCGGAAACATACACCAGCAAAGCAAAGCTCGAAGCATGCGATTCCGGAAACCCATATTCCCCGAACCCTTGAAGCTGGCGGAAAACACGTTCGGCAAATTCCACATCGTAACCATTGCCAACCATGCCGTTGATCAGCTTCTGTCGAAATTCGTCGATCACACCACGGCGTCTCCAGGCTCCCATCGCCCGACGTAATTGATCCGCTTCACCCGGCGTAAAACCGGCGGCCACAATCGACAATCGCATCGCCTGTTCCTGAAAGATGGGGACGCCCAACGTCTTATGCAGCACCTCCCGAATACGTTCATCGGGATACTCGACCGGCTCCAACCCGCAGCGACGCCGAAGATACGGATGCACCATATCTCCCTGAATCGGCCCGGGGCGCACAATGGCCACCTCAATCACCAAATCGTAATAACAACGCGGACGCAAACGGGGCAGCATCGACATTTGCGCCCGACTTTCAATCTGGAACACACCAATCGTGTCCGCTTCGCTGATCATGTCATAAACCTGAGGATCCTCAGGCGGAACTTCAGCCAATGTGAGCTCTCGCCCTTCGTGCCTGGCGATCAAATCAAAACAGCGCCGGATGGCCGACAGCATTCCCAAAGCCAAACAATCGACTTTCAGCAGCCCCAACGCATCGAGATCGTCCTTATCCCATTGCACGACAGTCCGATCCGCCATCGCTGCATTTTCAATGGGGACCAACTCATGTAACGGACCACGCGTGATGACCAAGCCACCGACGTGCTGTGAAAGATGGCGAGGGAAATGCAAAATCTCGCGAACTAGCGAGTAAAACCGCAACCCGGCATTTGAATTCGTCTGCACACCCGTCGCGCCGAAATGGTTTTTCAACGACTCATCGCTCACCATGTGGTCGACCGATTTGGCCAACCGGTCGATGCAGTCCTGGGAAAACCCCAGAGCCTTGCCCACATCTCGGACCGCTGATCGCATCCGGTAGGTAATAACCACCGCCGTCATTCCTGCCCGATCGCGCCCGTACTTCTCATAAACATACTGTATGACTTCTTCCCGCCGTTCATGCTCGAAATCGACATCGATATCGGGCGGCTCATTGCGTTCTTTGCTGACAAACCGCTCGAACAAAACATCGATTCGGCTGGGGTCGACTTCGGTCACTCCCAGACAAAAACAAACGGCGGAGTTGGCGGCCGAGCCACGCCCCTGACAGAGAATCCCCCGGCTTCTCGCGAAGCAAACCAGATCCCACACCGTCAGAAAGTAAGCTTCGTAACGCAATTCGCTAATCAGTTGCAGTTCGTGGCGTATCAACTGTGCGACTTTGGCCGGGACTCCGTCAGGAAATCGCGAGCGGGCTCCCTGCCACGTCAAACGAGTCAAATGCTCCAGGGAGGTCATCCCTTTCGGGCATAGTTCCTTCGGATACTCGTAACGCAATTCCTCCAACGAGAACGTGCAACGGTCGGCAATTTCCACCGTGCGCGCCACCGCGTCGGGAATCGCGGAAAACAAATACTCCATTTGCTCGGCAGGCTTCAAATGCCGTTCGGCATTAGGAAATCGGCGGTCCCCCAGTTCAGCAACCGTGCAGCCATGACGAATCGCCGTTAGCACATCCTGCAAGCTTTGCCGCTCTGGCACGTGATAATGGACGTCGTTCGCGGCCACCAATGGGAGCCCGACCGTACTCGCGAAATGCATCAGGCGATCTAACAGCAGGCCGTCATGCGGACCGCGAAGCAGCTCCACCATCCCGTAACAACGATCTTGAAAGCACTCACGATAGTTGCGGTATTGGGTAATCGCTTGATTCGACTTCGCTTGGCCATTCCATGAAAGAGGAAGGCAGGCAATCAACCCTTTCGAATAATGGGCCACATCGCCAAATGTCAGTCGGCATTCTCCCTTAGGCGCCTGTCGCCGACCAACCGTAATGAGCGTAGAGAGGTTAGCATACGCACTGCGATCGGTCGCCAACAACACGACCGGTGGGGAGTCGACCGGTGTCATCTCCGCACCGATGATTAGTTTCACGCCGGCATCCCGCGCAGCAACATGAGCACGCACGACTCCCGCCAAACTATTGCGGTCGGTAATCGCTAACGCAGACAATCCGAGCTTTGCGGATTGATTCACCAACTCGTCCGCATGCGAAGCACCTTCGAGAAACGAAAAATTCGTTTTGCAGTGCAGTTCGGCGTATGTTCTGCGGATGTACCCTCTCGGTAGTTCCGTGGGAATATCAGGCCGGCGTTTGGCAGGTGGAATGTCAGGCATGCGTTGTCAGAACCTGTTCCAAAACCGGTTGTACTTGTTTTCGAATCTTCATTTGAAGAGTTATCGTGATGCATCGGAGGTTTGGAACCACTTCTAGTCGAACAAACCATGCAAGAACCAGGTCCCCGTCCTGTCGCGAAACAACCAGAAACGGGCTCCGACCGTAGTTTCCACCTGAAAGTAATCGCGGGTTATTATCCCATCGTCTTTCCACCAACCCGTGGCGATTCGTTCCAATTCGGTGCAACGGGCAATGGTGTAATCAGACATGTTCCAAGAAAAACGAATGGGAGGACCATCGGGAACAACGGAAACAACACGAATAGCAACCGGCGGGTTTAACAACCGCAACGGCCGCGACGACACAAACAAACCTTCACCAGAACTTTCGCCGAGCCGAGTCGACTTAACGGATCTCTGTAACACAGACCCATAAGTTACGGCTTCTTCAGGCAACGGTTCCGGTTGCAGAGCTGGCTGAGCAACAGCCTCGTTCCCCAACCGTGTGCTCAACTGTTCGAGAAGACGATGAAACGATTCGTCAGCCCGCGTCTCGTCATGACCAAATAATTGATGCTGATGCACTTCCAGCAGCATTGCCGCAGTAACTTTGACTTGAACGGTATGCAACCGTTCGGGCAGTCGTTCCCGCTCGAATCGAATGGTCAATAGCTTCAACAGATGCTCGACCGAATCGCTCGGTTGAACGAGTCCCTGCTCGAAACAAACAGGCTCGACAGCTTCTCCCCGAAAATGAAACTGCAGCCGGAGTATCCCCTCTCGCCGTTCACGAACTGTGGCAACGACTTCCTGCAACAATTGACGGCAGACATACAACACCGAAGCCTGCCCCGAAATCGATTCTTCGGAAGACCAGCTTGCACAGATCGGATCGGGGCGACGTTCCGGAACCAGCACTTCATCCTGTCGTCCAAACAGTTGGTCGATCCGTTTGGGAAGAACCTCGCCAAACCGGGCCG